>CAJPPE010000050.1 GCA_905372345.1 uncultured Treponema sp.
TTGCAGGCATCTTCGATTTCGATAACATCGATTCCGGGAATACCGGCATCAACAGTTTTCTTAGGCGGAGCCTTTACTTCTTCGGCAGCGGCTGCTGCAACGGGCTTTGCTCCGGGCATATCTTCTAAAAGCTCATCCAAGCCCGCCTTTTTAGCAGCCTTAAGTTCTTCTGCATAGATACCGTGAACATTGTTCTTTGCACAGTCGGCGACGAATTTTAAGGCATTGGCTATGGCCGGAGCTCCCGATGCCCTCGAAATAATTCCGACAACATCATCGTAACCCGTACCGATACAGGGTCCGTAACCGAATCCTGAGCCTTCATAGCTTCCGCCCGTTACAAAGGAAGAAAAGAGCTTAATCAGCAAGTTTCCTGTAAGGGTATCGCAAACCATTACATCGGGAGTTCCCTGCAAAAGGTCGTTTCCTCTCATGCGGACACCTCCGTCTGCACGGTTAGATTCGGTGTAGTTTACCTTGTAGCCCTTTTCCTTCATTTTGTTTAGAGCCTTTTCAATAACGGCGATACCGTCAATGTTTAAAAGACCTACGGTGGGTTCGGCTATTCCGGAAGCCTTAGCAACGGCAATACCGCCGATAGCATTTAAAAGCATGGCCTTGTAGCGGTTTGCATCGGTTGTTCCCGTAGTGGTGGCAAGAATCATCTCGCGGCCCTTTCCAGGGGTTACAACCTTTCCTACGGTGCTTACGCCCAAGGGGAAGTTATAGTGCATGGTTACACAAGCCTTAATTGTTCCTTCTTTAAAAAGGCGTTCCATTTCTTTATGAGCATCTTCGAGAGTTGCTGCGGGGAAATGTTTTAAGCCTTTTGCTTCCGGTCCTCCGATGAGGATTACATCCAGATCGGGATTTCTTTTTGCGGCAAGTTCTGCGGCATAAACAAGTTCCGCTTCGCCGTGCTCGCTTCCCGGAATGGTTAAACCGACGGGGAATCGGCCGGCAAAGGAACCGCCCTCAAGCCCTTCGGCAAGTCCTAAAAATAAATCAGCAATTTGTTTTTTATCTGCCATATTCTTATCTCCTTAGTTTTGGGATTTGAGAATATTTTCAGCTACGTTTCTCATTGCTTCGGCAACAATCTTCTTTATTCCGGCTGTGTCCTGACCGGCAGATGCGGAGCCTTTTCCGTCATTGGCTTCAATTAAGAAGCTTAAGCCGTCGAAGAGGTTTGTAAGACGGCCGAGGAATAAACTTCCCTTTCCGATTATCATTGTATTTTTGAGTTTTCCTGCCATCATATCGCGGCGTGCATGTCCGATAAAGGGAACGCCAGATGGGATATGTCCCTGAGTGGGAGCAAAGCCGACAACTCCGTGTTTTTTTACGAATTCGGCAATTTGAGTTTTTTCAAGCTGGCCTTTCATAACACTTAAAGCGGCAATCATCTTTACGTTTGCTTCTGGTACGTTACCGGCACCTGCTGGAGCGGTAATTTCGTGGTTTTGAAGCTCTGCCGAGTATTTTTCGATGTCGGTCATCTTTAGAGCGGCGGCATTAAGAGGATCGTAAACCAATACGCTCATAACGGCCTGAGGGGCGGAACCGGAAGAAATTACGTGCTTTCCTACAACTTCGGTATTGATAACGGGGTTTACTCCGTCGTCTGCACTGAGCATAACGGCAAAGCCTCCGATCATATCTTCAAAGAGGGGAAGGTCTTTTTTTACATGGTCTTTTCCGTTCATACCGAGCTTGGGTACAGAACCTCCCGAAACGACCATTACGTTTTTAAAGATACCGGCTGCTACAAGGGCTGCTCCGTGGATAATTGCGTGAACGGGAGCTGCACAGAATCCTCGAACGTCTGAACCGGTTGCATTTACACAGCCCGATTTTTCTCCGACTGCCTTTGCAATGTTTCCGCCGCCTCTTTGGTTAATATCGCCAGCGGCTTCTTCAGAACATTCGATGATGTATTCGACATCTTTCATATCGATGCCTTCGAGTTTTCCCATGTGCCATGCGGAAAGAATACCGGAAGCCTTTGTGGCGAGGTTTTCAAGCATGGTGTGGGCACTTAAGTTTTCGTCCGTGTCGTGAGCCTGCTTTACACAACCGATGAGTTTTCCCTGTTCGTAAAGACCTTCTGCTGTGTGGGCATCAACCATTTTTTGGATTTCTGCCATGTCATGGCCTTCACCGAGCTTAATGTCTTGAGTTTTCATCATCGGATGATTTTCGATGAGTTTTGCAGCTTGGGCTGTGAATTCTTTTGAAAAGTAAACGAGCTCAAAAACATCGGCATGTTTCATCAAAATATAGAACTCGGCCTGAGTCATAATTTCGCCGAATTTACCCTTTTTTTCGGCCTTTTTTGCATCCTTGTACCAAGGTTCGGGGATTTTTTCCAAGTCTTCGGGAGCCATGTTTCCGATATAAACTTGGTTAGGCGGATAGTTTACTGCCTCTTCAAAGCTGCGCAAGTGAGAGGGTATTGCCTTTAAATATTCATCCTCAGGGTTTGCAAGCCTTGTGCCTGTTTGAGTTGAACCGTTGTGAAAAAGAAGATCGGGAGCATGAACTAAGATGTAGCTTGCTCCTTTTATAGCGACTTTTGCCATAATGCCTCCAAAAAATTTATATAAAATTTAAAATGCTTTGCCAATTAATAATGATGGCTTTTTTATTCTATATTAAATTCATTTATTATTCAAGGGTATGGTGAGGATTGGGATTTTGTGGATTAGTACGATCGCTATATCAAAGCGGAGTCAAAAAACTCCTAGGTTTTGAAGGGATGATCTTACCGGCAGGCTCGGTTACCGATCCGCAAGGGGCAATTACGGTAATAGACGCATTTGCCGCAGTGGTACGTAGAGATAGCAAGAGCGGCAGCTATGGCTTCCGTTTGGCGTGTAAGTCGTGAAATGTAATAGGTAATTGTTAAACCTCCGCTGGCCATGGCGGTAATTAAACTAACCGCCCCCCAGCCTGACAAAGCTCCGGCTTCGGGGCGGTTTTTCGCGCGTATTAAACCGCTAAAACTTGATTTCAGTTTACATGCCGTAACAAAGCCAAATAAGAATATAACCTATTACAACCGCAGTAAGGGTGTAGGGAACGCTCATCTTCATAAATTCGCTGTTTTTTACCTGATGGCCTTCGCTTCTTAAAATACCGAGAGATGTAATATTTGCAGAAGCCCCAATTGGGGTAATGTTTCCGCCGAGGGTTGCACCTGAAAGAAGTCCGAAAAACAAAATGGGCGAAGCTATATTAAGCCCCTGCGAAAGAATTTGTATAATGGGCAGCATTGCTGCGACATAAGGAATATTATCTACAAATGCCGAAACTAAAACCGAACCCCAAACTATTATTGTGTAAATTAAAAATACATTTGAACCTAGGGTTAAAAAGAGGTCGGCAATGGCATGTATGACTCCTGCCCTTGTAACGGCTGCAATAATGGTAAAAAGCCCCATCAGTAAAAAAAGGGTTTCAAAACTGAGCTCTTTTTTTACGACCTTTAAAATATCAAGGTTTTTTGTTTTTATCATGTTATATATAATACCTGCTACCATAAGGCCTGTACAAATTAGACCGTTTATTGTTTGGGGCTTTTTGTCTTCCGGTAAAAATGAGGCTCCAATCATAAGCACAATCATTACAAGAAGCAAAATTGAAGGGAAATAATCCGTTACTTTGGTAAGTTCAACCTTATCCGGTTTTTGTACGGCCTTGCGGAAAATAAAATAGATAATTCCGGTGGCGGCAACTGCTGCAATTTCGACGGCAAAGAAAAGAGAGGGTTTTCCCAAGTACCAAAAAAAGTCGAAGAAGGTCATGTTCAAATGGCTTCCTAAAAGAATTGAAGTTGTGTCGCCTACCAAGGTGGCTGCTCCTTGAAGGTTTGCCGAAATCGAAATAGCAATTATGGGTTTTACAGGCGACATGTTTAGCTTTTTCGATAATACAATTGCAATGGGTGCCAGCATTAAGACTGTGGCAACATTATCCATAAAGGCTGAAATAAAACCTGCAAAGAGGGATAGACATACTATAATCCATTTTACATCGGGTACATTGTTTATAATCTTATCTGCAATGCGTTGCGGCATTTTAGATTCGGTAAAGAGGGCAACCAAACCCATTGTTCCTGCAATCATTAAAATAACATTCCAGTCAATGGCAAAAAAAACTTCATTAAAGGGGAGTATCCCTAAAAGTACGAAGATTAGGGCCGATGAACAGGCAACTATGGGTCTGTGGTTTGTCAGGGTAATCATTAAAATATATGTCAGCCCGAATAAGACGGCCGCTAAAATGAGAGGGTCTGTAACCATGGTAATCTCCTAAAGGGTAAATTCTTACACTAAATGCTAAAATTTGTCAACATATAGAAAATTTACCGGTTATAAAAAAAGTGTAAAGACTTGACATAATTCAGAAAAAGAATAATAATTATTTTACTATGGTAAATGCTGATAAAGCTTGTTCAAAAGGAGATTTTAATTATGAACTACTATTTGGATGTACTTAAAAAGTATATTGTTTTTGATGGCCGTGCCCGCCGAAAAGAATATTGGATGTTTATACTATTCAATTTTATTATTGCAGTAGTGCTGAATGTTATTGATTATATTCTAGGTGCTGCAATTTTAGGATCTTTATACGGCTTAGCTACATTTTTACCTTCTCTTGCGGTACAAGTAAGACGATTACATGATATAAATAAACCCTGGTATTGGATATTTATAACTCTTATTCCTTTAGTGGGTGCTATATGGATGATTGTTTTAATGGCAACTGAAGGAACTAGAGGAGATAACGATTTCGGTCCGGATCCGAAAGCCGGAGAATAAAACTTCTTTTTAAAAAATTTATAAGTTGTATATAAATCCCTTTTTTTATGGGAGCATCATTTTAGCGTTTTTATTAGGCGCAAGATATCCTTCATTGTTGCGGTCAAATCAGTTTCGGCTGTTTTTTTTGCTTGACTGAAAGGTACGGCAAGACGGTTTATGCTGAATACGGCGGAAACTCCCATTTTATAAATATCGTCTATACCCTCTTCTGCATCGCCTACGACAGCTATCACAGGTACATTTTTCTTTTTGGATCTTTGGGCAACGCCTGCAATAACCTTTCCTCTTAAACTTTGACTGTCCAATTTGCCTTCTCCCGTAAAAACAAAATCGGTATTATCCAGTTTTTTCTCAAAGTCAACCGTATCAAGAACAATTTCAATACCCATTTTTAACTCGGAACCTAAAAAGACGAGAGTTCCGTAGCCCATGCCTCCGGCAGCCCCTGCCCCGGGGATTTCTGCCGTTTTAGAACCGGAATTGAGGGATTCGGTTTTTCCTGCAACCAAGGCTAGATGTTTTAGGCCTTGGTCGAGTTCTTCAACCATGCCGGGGTCTGCACCTTTTTGCGGACCAAAGATGTAGGCTGCTCCGGTTTTTCCGAAAAGAGGATTATCTATATCGCACATAGTCGTAAACTTTGCTTTTTTTACAAGCGGGTTTAGGCCTGTCATATCTATTCGTTCAATATTTTTTAAAGTTCCGCCTGCCGGAATAAAACTTTTTCCTTCCTTATCAAAAAACTTAACTCCCAAGGCTGCTGCAGCTCCGCAGCCGCCGTCATTTGTCGCACTTCCGCCCAAACCGATTATAATATTTGTACAGCCGTTTTTAAGGGCATCGGCTATGAGTTCACCTACTCCATAGGTAGTGGTAAGAGATGGGTTAAGTCTTCCTATCGCAAGAGGGAGACCCGCACAGGCGGCCATTTCAATTACGGCAGTCTTTTCGGCATTCGGATCTTCAGTTTTTAAAATACCGTAAAAGCCTTCCATTTCTTCAAAAAAAGGATTTTTGACTTTAACCGTTTTTTTTATGCCGCCTACAGCTTCTAAAAAGGCATCGACACTGCCCTCCCCTCCGTCCGCTACAGGGATTGGAAGAGTTTGAGCTTCAGGGAAAATTTCTTTTATCGCATTTTTCATCAAAGTGCATATTCGGGCCGAGCTCATTGTTCCCTTAAAGGAATCGGGGATAAGCAGTATCTTTTTCATAAGTTTCAACCTCTTTTAAATCATTCTATAAAAAGAAGGATATGATAAATATGCCGATAATAGCGGCAATACCGATTACAAGAGTCATAAGGGTTTGAGTCTTGTATCCGTCCTCAGCCTTTAGACCGCCGAAGGTTGTGACTACCCAGAAATAACTGTCATTTGCATGAGAAACGGTCATTGCTCCTGCTCCGATTGCCATAACGGTTAAGGCCGATAGGGGAACGGTAGCAAGGCCTAGGGGAGCCATAAGAGGAGCAAGGATTCCTGCCGTAGTTGTAATAGCAACCGTCGAAGAACCTTGTGCAGATTTTAAAATAGCAGCCAAGAGGAATGGGAAGAAAATGCCGACGGTTTTTAAAACGGCAGCATGTTCTGTAATATAACCTACTAAGCTTGATGAAGCTATAACCTTGCCTAAAACGCCGCCTGCGGCAGTTACAAAGAGAATAGGGCCTACAACCTTTAAGGTTTCATTTGTGAGAGTATAAAAGTCTTCTGCTTTTTTTTGACTTGCAAAAAGTATGATACCGAAAAGGAGACCTACCGCTAAAGCTATAATCGGAGCTCCGAGGAATTTTAAGATATCGGCACCTACACCGCTCATCTTTGCCATAGAAGCAACTGAAGAAAGAGCCATAAGAAGAATCGGCACAACAATAGGGGCTATGGCACTAAAACCGTTCGGAAGAGTTCCATAACTTGCAACCAGTTCTTCATAGGATTGTGAAACTTCATTTGTAGAGCTGTCATCTGAAGCCTTTACCTTAGTTCCTATATATCTTGCAAAAAAATAACCTGCTATGAGGGGGAAGATAGAAGCTAGGGCTCCCATACCGATTACTAAAAGTAAGTTATTTCCTATGCCGAGTGTGCTTGCAGCTGCAATAGGGCCGGGTGTAGGCGGAATAAATACGTGAGAAATATACAAACCGGCCGATAGGGCTACAGTCATTGCAACGCTCGAAATTCTTGTTCTTTGAACAAGAGCCTTGCGTATCGGGTTTAGAATAACAAAACCGCTGTCACAAAATACGGGAATTGAAACTATCCAGCCCATAATCAGCATAGCAAGTTCTGGATGCTTTTTACCTACAACCTTGATAACCATATCGGATAGCTTTAGGGCTGCTCCCGTTTTTTCAAGGATTGTTCCGATTAGGGCACCAAGAATAATAACGATACCGATACTTGTAAAAGTTCCACTAAAACCGGCCCCTATTGTGCCGGGAATCTTTACCAACGGTATTCCTGCAGCCAGAGCCAAAAGGAGCGAAACTCCCATAATCGATAAAAAGGGATGAATTTTCAGCTTTGAAATAGCGAAAATCATAAGAGCAATAGCAATAACAAATGTAATAATAAGTGCTATACCTTGCATATAAACCTCCGGACATTTAATAAATGTAAGAAGAATTATATCATATAAATGTTTATAATGCAAATTTAAATATGGTAAAGGCTTACGGTTTCCTGGTTCAAGTTGATAAAGTCTTGACATCATTTTGAAAAAACGTCATCATAGCCTTAGCATATTTGATAATTTTAATGAGAGGTTTTGTTTTATGGATATAAAAAAGCTAAAGAAGATTATAATTTTTATGAGTTTTATTTTTCTTGTTGCGGCTTGTTCTGATAATAAGCCGGAAAAAGAACAAGATATAAAAACGGCTGACAGCAAAAGCGATGTTAAAGAAGAAGAACCCATAAATTTGCCGAATACGGAATCTATAAGCTTGACCACGGCAAAGTCAAAGGGTGAAAAAATAAAGCTTAGGGTTGAAAGATTTATTTCCAACCGTGAGCCTATCTGGATCGATTTAAATTCAAATAAAAAAATGGATGAAAATGAAGATATAACGCCTTTTGTTGTACCGGGTATGTCCGCTTATCGCGATTATATTATTGATAGTGACGTTATAACTATATACGGTAAAATAAATAGGTTTTTTTGTGAGGAAAACCGTATAACAAGTATTGATTTAGCTAATAATCCTTCATTAACACATCTTTCTTGTTCCGATAATAATCTTCAAGACTTATCTCTTATAAATAACAGAAATCTGGAATATTTATCTTGCGGTAAAAATAATTTGACTTCTATAGACTTTAGCCGGAATTTCGGTTTAAAAGAGATTTTTTGTGATGAAAATCTAATCACAGAACTCGATGTTTCTCATATTAAGGGGTTAACAACTTTAGAAATCCAAAAAAACAAATTGAAATTTCTCGATATGTCGAAAAATACATCTCTTATAACTTTATATTGCTATGAAAATGAGCTGACATATTTAAATACGGATAATTGTGAAAATTTAAAATTTCTTGCTTGTTCCGGAAATGCTCTTACATCCATAGATATAAGTTCAAGTCCTCTTTTACGTAAATTATGGTGTGCAAATAATAAACTTGAAAATATCGATTTATCAAAAAATGTGAACATTACATTTCTTGTGCTGAATAATAACTTATTATCGGAATTGGACATAAGCAATAATCCCGGCTTAAAAGAGTTTTGGTGCTATAAAAATAATCTATCC
>CAJPPE010000051.1 GCA_905372345.1 uncultured Treponema sp.
AGCCTCTATTGACTATATGCATAAACTATAATAGAATTCATAAACCTTATACACCAATAGGAGACCAAGATGGAAATACTTTTAAAATCTTATAGGGGCAAAATTGAAGACCTTTATACATTCGGTTCAATTGCCGTAGTTGATAAGGACGGCAAGATTGTATACTCGGCAGGAGACCCAAAGGAAGTATCCTTTCCGCGTTCAAGTGCAAAACTTATTCAGGCTCTGGTGCCTCTTTCATTGGGTGCCAAGGAAAAGTTCAATCTAAGCCGTGAAGAAATAGCTCAAATCTGTGCTTCCCATTCAGGCGAGGATTTTCATATAAAAACCGTAACGGGAATATTAAAAAAGATAGGGCTTGATGAAAGTGCCTTAAAGTGCGGCCCTCATTACCCTTTTAAACCGGAAGTAGAATTGAGAATGAAGGTAAATAAAGAAAAACCTCGCGATATTCACAATAATTGCAGCGGCAAACATTCCGGTATACTGGCGGCTGCCGTATTGATGAAAACTTCTACTGACGATTATTACAAACCTCAGCACCCCGTTCAGCAAAAAATACGGGAAATGATAGAGCTGATCTGCGATTGCAAAATTCCCGATGATAATATCTCGGTTGACGGCTGCGGAGTTCCCGTCCACTCCCTGCCCCTTTACAACTTTGCATTCGGAATGGCAAGAATGGCCGACTATGAAAACCTGCCTCAAAATTTATCTACCCATGCAAAAGACATAATAAATTCCATAACAGCCTGTTCCGAATACACTTCCGGCACTGATAGAATAGACCATCTTTTGGTTAAAAAATATCCGGGTAAGCTCGTTGTAAAATCGGGAGCAAACGGATATTTCGGCGGCCTTTTACCCGATAAAAAATACGGCATTGCCGTCAAAACCTATGACGGAATTTCAAAAACCAGAGATATCGTTTTGGTTCACTTGTTAAAAAAACTCGGTGTAATCGATAAAGCCGATTACGAATATTTCGATAGCATTGCCGATAAAAACATCAAAAATCACAGAGGCGAAATAGCAGGAGAGGTTGTTCCTCAGTTTTAAATTTCTTTTAATTCGGTATTTTCTATTCTTAAAAGGCGGTTGTAATTTAGACCGCCTAATTGGTCTGCCTCATGAGCTGTTAAAATTAAAATTTTAGGATTTAATTCATTTATTATTCTTATCATATTTTCGGTATTTTGCAGATCCAGTCCTGAAAACGGTTCATCAAGTAAAACTATTTTTTTGCTTAAATTTCTTATAAGCAGTCTTGCAAAATCTATACGCCGCTCTTCCCCGCCTGAAAATTGCTTTTGATTTTCCATCTTTGTGCTTAAATAGGCTATATTAAGTTTTTTTATTGCATCTTCAGCAGCCGCATTTTTTTCCGTATCAAACAATGTAATATTATCGATTAAGCCGGCATCAAAAATATGAGTTTTTTGCTCCAGCATAAAAATATGATTTGAAAGATTAATATCGGCTTTTTGTAAAACTTCATCAATATAAAGCTTGCCCATATTTTTTTCAAATCCTGCCAAAACATTAAGTAAGGTACTTTTTCCGGAACCGCTTACTCCTGTTATAAGAATTCTATCCCCAGCCTTTAAGGATAAATTTTCTATCTGCAGACACTCCTTTTCTTCTTTAACAATTACACAATCTTTAATCCGTATTTCTTTAAAATCTTTTATTTTATAAATATCTTCTTTTTCTTGTAGAACTGATTTTATAGTTTTTTTGATAGCTTTAGAAGACATTATACCGGCATATCTTTCACCTATAATTTGAAAAGGCCCGGCAATCGATTCGGCAATTTTGGTAAGAGCTATCAAACCGGAAAAAGTCAAAAGCCCAGCTCTTATAAAAAATGCCCCTGAAACCCATGTCAAAAGAATAATTAAAAGCCCTAGGCCGAAAGCTGATGACATAATAAGATTTTCACGCTTTGCAAGTTTTATTTCGGCTTGGGTATAATCATAATTTGAATCATCGGAATATTTTACACCGGCCGCTTCAGCTCCATACATTTTAATTGTTCTAAAGCCGTTCAATACATCGCTTAATTTTTTTATAAAAAATGAACGGGTTTCGGATTTATTTTTTTGCAAGAGTTCAAGTTTATTTTGTGTCAATCTAGGAAATAAAATCGGCGGAATACATATAACCAAAATAACAGGTAAAAAAAACGGCTGAATGTATAAAATCGCCAAAAATGAAAAAACCAAGTTAAGAGCTTGATATAGGCACGATAAAATAGCCTCAAAATAGTTTTGCTCCAAACTTAAAATATCATTTAATAATAGGGATTGATAATCGGAATAAGATTTTTTTTCTTTATGAAGAACGCTTTTATTCAAAAGATTAAAAATAATATCGTTTTTTAACAAGTATGAAATATGCTTACAAAATTTAATACGGGAATAATGGGCCAAAAAATCGGATAAAACGGCAACAAAAATATAAACTACAGTACAGCCTCCAAGAAGAATCATTTTACTCAATTCATAATTGAGAACCGAGTCGGCTATGAGTTTTAGTAAAAAAGCCGTACCGACATTAAAGAAAGAAGCTGCAAGGGCCAAAAAAATTACAAAAAAAATAGATACTTTATTTTTAAAAAGATATTTTAGTGTAAAAGAATTTTTTTTCATTCTCAACTCATAAAACGGCAGTTTGAACAACCTAGAATGTGAACCCGTTTTTTTCCTTTTTTTCGGTCGAAGTATCTTGCAATTAGATGAGCTTCATTTGGAACAGACTTATGGCAAACAGGGCATTGACGCTGCACATCGTTTTCACATCTGGGATAACAATGCGGACAGCCGTATATATAGCATAATTTATCATCTTCACCCGGATACACAGCCGATTTTACTTGTTCATCTCCGGCCAAAAGCGTACCGCATACGGGACAAACTCCGGGAGCTCCTTTTTTCCCTGTTTGTCTGATTTTTTTGCCGCTTGCATGTTTTGCAGACGCATTAAAAAGAGCATAAGCGAACACAATTAAGAAGAGGCCTATAAAAACTAATATCATCCATGATAAAGGCTGTAAATCCGTCATAAGTACATAATACACTTTTTTTCCTATTGATTCAATACTAAAACTATGATATAATAAATAAGTGGGAATTTTATTTGTCGTTGCCACTCCTATAGGCAATCTAAAAGATATCAGTTTTAGAGCTTTAGAGACTTTTCAAGAAGCCGATTTTATCGCCTGCGAGGATACAAGGCACACATTACGCCTTTTAACTCATTATGAAATCTCAAAGCCTCTAATTTCGTGCAGGGCTGTAAATGAAGCCTCTGCTTCCGAAAAAATTGTAAAACTTTTAGATGAAGGGAAAAAAATAGCCTATGCCAGCGATGCGGGAACACCGGCAATCAGCGATCCGGGCTCTATTTTAGTAAGGACGGCAAGAGAAGCAGGGCATACAATAATTCCTATTCCGGGTGCGTCAGCATTTGGTGCTATAATGAGTATAGCAGGAACTTACGATAAAACGGTAGTTTTTGAAGGTTTTTTATCGCCTAAGGCCGGAAAACGCAAGCGGAGGCTTCAAGAGCTGTTTGACTTTGGGGCGGGCTTTGTTTTATATGAATCCCCTTATAGAATTGTAAAGCTTTTAGCCGATATTGCCGAAATAGATAGTAACCGTGAGCTTATTGTAGGGAGGGAGCTTACAAAACTCCATGAAGAGATTATCAAGGGGCCGGCAGCTGAAGTTTTGCAAAATTTTGAAAAAAGACCCTCGATAAAAGGGGAGTTTTCGGTTTTTGTTACAGGAAAATAGACTTTTGTAAAAATAAAACCTTAACTTTTGACTAAAACTAACCGATAATCGGTTAGGAAGGCAGGAAAACATGATGATAGAAAAATTGGGCGGAGTTGATCCGATCAAAAATTTACAAAACACTCAAAAACCAAGAAGAATGGAAAAGGTAGAAGTTTCCGATTCAGTGCAAGTATCTCCTGAAGCTCAAAAATTATCGGAAATTTATTTTGCAATGGATGCAGTAAAGGCTGCTCCGGATATCCGCCGAGAAAAGATAGAAGAAGTTGCAAAAAAACTTCAAGATCCTTCATATATCGACAGTATTCTGGATCAAACAGCAGATAAAATTTTAGACTCTTTAGGATTTTAATTAGAATAATTTTATTGATAAAGGCATGGATAAGCCGTGCCGAACCGGCATCATGGTTTCAATATCATCTTTCAAACAACAAAGGCTGTATCTCATTATGAGCTTACAGCCTTTTTTATTTGTGCGGAGGGTTTAATCCCCCGACGCAGAGCGTCGGGGTTGTTGATTGGGTTTTATACATCTTTACTGGTTTTTATTGATACATTATGAGATAAGGGCGCGGGTTTAAGCTAAAAACCTCTTCCGGGGTCATCATGGGCTGGTCATAGCCTGCACCTGCAACAGTCGGTTTTGAAAAAAGCTTAAAAGACTTTAACGGAATATTTTGTGCGAGAGCATTATAAGCATAAGAATCTTTCTTTAATTGAGGAGAACCGAATCCGTCTGCACAATGAATAAGCTGAACTCTTTCATAATCGCTTCTTACATTAGCTCTTTTTTTAATCATTATAGCATTAAACTGATGAATCACAAGCATTCTTCTGCCCGTAATATTATTTTCTTTTATATATTTATCCATCATTACCTGAGCTTTGTTTATCTCATCACCTGTAACGGAGCCGATTACCTTCATCGGTTCGGTTGTATGCCATTCGGGATCCAAGGCTAAATGCACATTTGGGTACTTCAAAAAAGGCAAAATTGCGTTCATGGCCTGTTCTACCGTATATTTTCCGATTTGATGGTCAATAAATACATACCATCCCCTTTCGGCAGCAAATTCTATATATTTTTTAACAGTAGATTGGCGAAGAAGACCTATATCTCCTCCCGGCCAACATGTTCCGTAAATTAGATAAAAAGCCGGTATAATTCCTCTTTCCTTATTTGCTTCATCATAAGTTGCCGCAAACTCATTCATAATCGGTTCGATTTCTTCAGGAGAATATCTTCCTAAAATGCCCATAGTATAGGCACCCGGTTTTCCATAAAGAGCAAAAATATCATTGTTTAATAAAACGGATTGCAGCTTTGATTCATCAAATTTAAGAGAAGCTTCCATTTCTTCTTTTGTTTTTACAGTGTATATTAAAACTTCTTGTTGGATTGGAGCATTTTTTACCCATAAAGCTGACGGAAACAAGGGCTCCCACTTAGGGGGCATCGGAGTAACCGGAATATTTTGCTTTATATCTCCGGATTCGGAAAAAACGGCTGAAACAAAAAATAAAACAAACATTGCTCTAACGGCAAATTTAACAAGAGAAGTCTTCATCAATACCTGTATCGGCTTAAAAAAAATAAGCTTTAATTTAGCCTTGCACCTAAGCCTAAAAAAATGTATAATAAACCCCTTAATAAACTTGACATTATCTATAACAGTTAGGAGGTTTTGTAACTATGCAAGTTAAAGTCAGATATGCTCCCTCTCCCACCGGCTTTCAGCACATAGGCGGAGTCCGTACAGCCTTGTTTAATTATCTTTTTGCCCGCTCAAAAGGCGGAAAATTCGTTTTACGCATTGAAGATACCGACAGAACAAGGTACAGCGAAGAATATGAACAGAACCTTTATGATACCCTTGAATGGCTCGGCCTTGAATGGGATGAAGGCGGACCGAAGGGAGGCCCCTGTGCTCCCTATATTCAGTCTCAAAGGTTCGATATTTACCGAAAATATGCCCAAGAGCTTGTCGATAAGGGCTTTGCTTACTATTGCTTTTGCGATTCGGAAAGGCTCGACAGAATCCGAAAAATTCAAACAATGAACAAGATGCCTCCGGGCTATGACAGGGCTTGCCGCAATTTAACCGATGAAGAAATTAAGGCTAAAATGGATGAGGGTATTCCCTATGTTATCCGCTTAAAGGTTCCGCTTGAAGGCAGCACCAAATTTACAGATGCTCTTTTAGGCGATATTGAATGGAAAAATGAAGATATAAACCCCGACCAAATCCTTTTAAAAAGCGACGGGTTTCCGACATATCACTTGGCAAACATCGTAGATGACCACCTCATGGGCATAACCCATGTTATGCGTGCCCAAGAATGGCTTCCTTCCACCCCCATGCATGTTATAATGTACAAGGCCTTCGGCTGGGAGCCGCCTCAATTTTGCCATTTGCCCATGGTTATGGGAAATGACGGACAAAAACTTTCAAAACGGCATGGAGCCACCAGCTGCAACGAATTCAGAAACAAGGGCTACCTAAAAGAAGCCATTATCAATTATGTTGCTATGCTTGGCTGTTCTTATGAAGACGGCCGTGATATGTACAGCCTTTCAGACTTGGAAAAACTCTTTGATATTAAGCACTTAAACAAGGCCCCGGCCGTATTCGACTATAAAAAGCTGGAGTGGTTTAACGGTCAGTATATGCGGGAAAAAACCGATGAAGAGCTTTTTGCTCTTACATGGCCCTATATTGCAAATTCAGGCCTTTTCGGAAAGATAAATGAAGAAGAGCTGAAAAAAGCCGGATGCCGTTTTGAAAATCAAACCTATTTAAAGCCGACCCAAGAACAAAAAGAAGTTTTAATGAAGGTAATGCCTTTGGTAAAAGAGAGACTTCACCTTTTAAGCGAAATAACCGAAATGGTTCGCTTTCTTTTTGAAGAACCGGCAGTTCCTCCGGCAGAAGAAATAATACCGAAAAAACTTGATAGCGAAACTACAAAAAAAGTTCTCCAAAAGGCAATCGAAGTAATGCCCAAAATTTTAGGCCTCGACGACCATGCAGGCGGAGAAGTCTTTAGAGCGGAAGCCGATGCTATGGGTATTAAGATGGGAGACTTTATGATGCCTGTCAGAATGACCGTTACCGGCAGCAGAATAAGCCCGCCCCTTGTAGGTTCAATCCAAATTTTAGGAATAGAAAAAGCTATTAAACGCATCGAAAAAGCTATAGCAGAAAGGTTTTAAATGTCGAATTTGTAACTTTTATAATAACTATGTGTTCAATTTTTGGAGTTATTTTATGAATTTAAATTTACAATACAATCAAAATCAAGAAGCAGCGGATAAAATTGCAGCCTCCTTATCGGCTCTGCAAGAAGAAAAATTATTTCATATAGATGTATACGGTCTTGCAGAAAAGTTAAATCTAAGCAGGGAAACAGCCTTAAATATTTTTATCCAAGGCGTATATGACGGTTCTTTTATAATAGACTGGATGTATCATTGCCCTACCTGCGGAGGCGTTGCCCACGAAACCCTTTCAATACATGAAGCCGTTTCAGAAAACTACTGCCCTGCTTGCCAAAAAAACTTTAACAATACCTTAGACGACAATATTGAAATTTTCTTCTCCATTCACCCGAATATACTACCTTTAGATTCTTCATTGAAGAAAAACTATCTTGCAAAAATAGAAAATGATGTAAATACCGGAAACTATCTTACATGGAAAAAGCCTAATTCCATAAAAGGAATCGATTTAATTCAAAACAACCTCTACAGAGAACTTATGGGGTCAGATGTTTTAATAGCCGAACAATCATTGCAAATAATGAAGACGGCAATTCTGTTTACGGATATTAAAGGCTCAACCCTTATGTATTCGGAGTTAGGTGATGCAAAGGCATTCGCCCTTGTTAAAGAACACTTTAGGATTCTATTTGATGTAATAAAAAAATTTGATGGTGTTCCTGTAAAAACAATAGGTGATGCAATTATGGGCGTTTTTATGAACTCTAAAAACGCAGTAGATGCAAGCATTGAGGCTCAAAAAGAATTGCATGAACACTATAAAAACAATTCTGAAATTGAAAGAATTGAAGTAAAAATAGGTATTCATGCAGGCCCCGCTCTGGTCGTTACCTTAAACAACCGCCTAGACTACTTCGGTACAAGCGTAAATATGGCCGCCCGCATCCAAAATGCAGCCCAACCGAATGAGGTAGTAATTTCAGAAGAGCTCTTTAACAATAGCGAAATACAAAAATCCATTGCTGCAATTACAAATAAGGTTCAGCGTCAACGTATTACTTTTAAGGGAATGAAAGAAGAATCGACGATTTACCACATAATGGTTAAAGAATAGCCTATAAAATTTTTAATGGCCCGTAAATTCGCCGCTATCGGATTTTAGAACGTTCCAATGTTTTTTCTTTGCATCATTAACCTGCTGAATAGTACAGATATTATTATCTGTACTATTTTCCCGTCTATCGACTACGTAGAATCTTCCATTTTCTTCGCTTGAATGGGTTGGCAAAGACTTTATGAGCCTATCCATCTCTTTTTCTTTTATTTGGTTATTATAACAAGATATAAGTTTTATATTCTTATTATTTAAAACACTAAGCCCCATGAGTAAGTTATCGTCACACCATAGCTTTTCCAATTTTACATTATTTCGTAAATTCAAAAATTTCAAACGGTTTTCGCTTACAGACAAAAACTGCAATTCCGTATTTTTTGTAAGATCGATATCTGTAATTTCATTTTGTTTACAGTATAGATA
>CAJPPE010000052.1 GCA_905372345.1 uncultured Treponema sp.
CTTATTTTTATGTAAAATAAAGAGAAATGCGGCTTTAAGGAGCATAGAAATAGATGTACAAAAACGATTTTCCATTGCTTATGCAAAATCCTAACATTCATTATTTGGATTCGGCGGCAACGGCACAAAGGCCTATATCGGTTATAGAAGGTATAAAAGAATATTTTTTACACTCAAACGGAAATGCGGGCCGAGGCTCTCATTCCCTTGCAATAGCTTCTTCTATTTTGGTTGAAGAAACACGAAAAAAAACAGCCGAGTTTATCGGAGCCGACAAAATTGAAAGCATTATCTTTACAAAAAATTCTACCGAGGCTCTCAACATAATTGCCTATTGTTACGGCTTATCGAATCTTAAAACCGGAGATGAAATTCTATTGGCGGTATCAAACCATCATGCAAACCTCGTGCCTTGGCAGTTTGTTGCAAAACAAACGGGGGCTGCCGTAAAATTTATCTACCTTAATAAAAACGGCACCTTGGATATAAATGACTTTAAGGCTAAACTTTCCTCTAAAACAAAGGTGGTCGCCATCTCAAGCGTGGTAAATGCTACAGGAATTATAAACCCTATAGAAGAGGTAATAAAACTAAGCCATGAGAGCGGAGCCGTTGTTGTGGTTGATGCAGCCCAAGCCATTGCTCACTACAAACAGGATGTGTCGGCCCTTGACTGCGACTTTTTAGTTTTTTCGGGACACAAGATTTTTTCGGACTTCGGTGTCGGGGTTCTTTACGGAAAAAAAGAGCTCTTGGACAAGATGCCGCCCTTTTTATACGGCGGAGATATGATCAACTTTGTTACAGAAGAATCAAGCGAGTTTAAGGAAGCTCCCTATAAATACGAAGGCGGAACCCACGATACAGCTGCCATAGTTTCTCTTAAAAATGCAATAGAATATATCGAGAAAATCGGTTATGCCAATATAGAAAAAACCGTAAAAGAATTGGACTCTTATGCTCTTTCGGAATTAAAAAAACTTGACTTTGTAGAAACCTACGGCACCGATGCTGAGGAGAGGACTGGAATAATAGCCTTTAATGTAAAAGACGTGCACTCGCATGACACATCCTACATCTTAAACGAATACGGCGTTATGGTTCGAAGCGGACATCATTGTACTCAACCCCTGATGGCTTACCTAAATATAAACTCCTGCTGCCGTGCGAGTTTTTCTATTTTTAACACCAAAGAAGACATAGATGTTATGATTACAGCCTTAAAAAAAGTAAAAAGCGTTTTTTTAAAGGATTAAAAAAACTTAAAAATAATATCGATAAGGAAGATAAATGGACATAGATACGATTTATCAGGAAATGATTTTAGAATACTCCCGAAAAAAAGAAAACTGCCGCGAACTTTCCGGCGAAGGAGTAAAGATAGAAAGAGGACATAATCCTTCATGCGGTGATGACCTTACCCTGCTTATCCGGGAAAAAAACGGAATCATAGAAGATGCTTCCTTTTTAGGAAGGGGCTGCGCCATTTCTACAGCTTCTACAAATATGCTGATTGAACTTATAAAAGGAAAAAAAGCCGAAGAAGGAAAACGCAAGGTAGAAATATTTTTTAAGATGATGAACGGAAAAGAAATTTCGGAAGAAGAAAAGGAAGAATTGGAAGATGCTCAAATCTTGGAATACTTTGCCGAAATGCCGGCACGTATAAAATGTGCAACTTTAAGCTGGCACAGTGCCGATGTTCTTTTAAACGAAAAAAAAGGAGGTTTATTGTAAGGGACAGTGTAAAAACAAAGTCCCTTTTTAAAAATGTAAATCAGCTCTTATTTTTCGATATCGCTTGATTTTACTTTTACCACATGGCCGGGACCTGCATCAAAGATAATTAAAAAGTCTTTTACCTTGATATCGGCGTACTTAATTGTTATCTCGCCCTTTTTATCAAGCTTGGTCTTAAGTATAACCTTCTTTTTTGCATCTTTTTCCTTAGGATTTTCGATTCGAATTTCTACACCTTCAGCAGATGAGCCGTCGGAAAAACCGCCTTCACATGTAAAAGTTCCGTCACCATTGTCATAGCAATACAACATCGGAGCATGAGCAAACAAAAGAGCTGCTCCCAACACTAAAAAACAAATAAAAACAGCTGTTCTTTTTTTCATTTTTATTCTCTCCTATAAAAAATCTCAATACAATTATTTTTCAACAATACCTTTTAAAATTTTGCGGCAAGATTTTTCAACTCTCTCCGCAATCATTTTGTTTGATGTGTTTGCAGGTATACATGTAGGCTTTTCTTTAATTTTGGCAAAATCGGCATTGTTCATACCATACCAAAAATGGAAATGTAAAGGACTTCCGCCAGGGTTAGTAAAAGAAATTGTCTTAAACATTCCCGCATCTTTTTTATCAGTTACCACAGCAAGCAATCCAGGCTTAGAAGCATTTTCGGCAGTTCTCTTATAAGCCGCTCGATGAATTTCTTTTTCATCCTTATAGACTACAAATTCGTTCTTACCGTTTTCGGTAACAAATTCGATATGAGTATAAAGATCTGTCGTTCCGTATGCTTTTTTCATTTCGGCAATAATTTCAGCTTTTGTAAAGTCTCCACCCTTAGGATTTTTACCGGCAAATTCTTTAATGATTTTATCGTAAGCTGCATTAACTTCAGCACTTGTATTGTCATAAATTAAAGAGCTGTTCATCCATTTTCCTTCCTTTGCATAAGGATCGAAGGGAGATTTTGGGAACATTCCTGCAACAGCTCCTATCGTATCTTTAAAACCCTCTACCAACTCTTCTTTTGTCATTGAAGCAGACACATAGGTAGGCCACCACATAGGATCGGCTTTTACCAATGCATCAATACTGGATCCGCCTGCTCTTACATGCCAATGGAGTAAACCGTCCTCAGAATCTCGATGCGGGGGAAAGCAGATAATATATTTTGCCATAGTAAGGCCGCGTACATTTTTTACAGCTTCAAAGGTTTCCCAGTAATATCCGTCATGACCGATAACAGGAACCTTTCCCTTGTAAACATACTCGGAAGAAATTTCTTTTTCCTTTCCATCAGCATCTTTTACGGTAAAAACAACAGTGTTTGTTCCGTCAAATTTTATCTTTGAAAATGATGTTTTATACATTCCTTCAACAGCCAATTTGAAGCCTTCAACGGTATAGTTTTCCATTTTAGCTGCCGTTTCTTTATATACAGGATTTAAAGAAGCATCACTTTTTGCAGAATCCAGCGAAACCCACTCACCCTTCCATGCGGCAAGTTCTTTACCGGCTTCAATTTTCATGCCTCCGATTGTGTTAGGCATCGACTTACATGCAGTAAAAATAACTGCAAGAACCATCAAAACTAATACAAGTTTTGCGCCAATTCTTTTATTAGACATAGTAACCTCCTTATGTCAAAATAAAGTATTATCAAATATTGATAAACTTAATAAAAATTGAGAACCTAAAATAGGTTCCCAATAAAATTTATTTTTTAGCCTTTGTTAATTTTTCTAAAAGATTTCTTACAGATTTCTCTACACTTGCTGCAATTTCAGCATCAGTAAGGGCATCCCTGTAACAAGTAGGCGTTCCTTCAAATGCTTCAATTTCTTTTTCGCTATTACCGTACCACAAGTGGAAATGCAGCATCGGAGCCTTACCGTGTACAACTACAAATGAAATCAAAGAATACATACCGGCATCTTTTCTTTCAGCCTTCATCGTCATATAGGGCTTTGAAGGACTTGCAGCAACACGGACATAGCTTGATCTAAAGATTTCCTTATCGCCTTTATAGAAAACGAGTTCATTTTTTCCGTCTTTTACAATAAATTCCATGTGGGAATAGTCTTTAACTGATTTATTTCCTTTCTGTAATTCGGCAATAATTTCAGCCTTTGTAAAATCTCCGCCCTTGGGATTTTTGCCTGCAAATTCTTTTATGACCTTTGCATAAGCAGCTTCAACTTCTTTACTTGTATTTTCGAAAATAGATAAAGAGTTGATCCATTTGCCGTGCTTGGCATAGGATTCAAAGGGAGAAGCAGGATTCCATTTAGGCATATTCGGGATTGAAGATTCAAACATTTTAACGAGCTCAGCCTCAGATGTAGATGAAGAATAGTATGTAGGCCATTTTCCTGCACCGGCTACAAGGTTATCAATACCGTATCTTCCAAAACGAGCATGCCAGTGCTTTGGTCCGTCACCATGAGCATGAGGAGGCATTGATATAAAATACTTAAAGTTTGCATTCTCAAGCTTATCTTCTACAGCCTCAAAAGTCTCCCACATAGAATCGGGATACTCACTGTCAGCTTTTTGTCCCAAGTACTTGTATTTGACTGAAATTTGCATTTCTTTACCGTCTTTATCCAAAGATGTAAAAAGAACAGTGTTTGTACCGTCAAACTTTGCCTTTACCGCCGGTGTTTTGTACATATCCAAGGCAGCAGCTTCAAGACCTTCAGGTGTATAAAAGCGCATATCTGCAGCTGTTTTTTTATAAGCTGCTTTTAACGACGGGTTATCTTTTATTATATCTGCAGAAACCCATTCGCCCTTCCAGGCGACCAATTCCATTCCTGCTGTAAATTTATCGTTCATCTTTGCAGCAGGCATTGACTTACATGCAGTAAATAGAACTGCAAATGTAACCAGTACAAATGCAATCTTTGCACCTATTTTTTTATTAACCATAATAAACTCCTTATAAGTTAACAAGCTTTCTATAGCTAACTCTTTATTTAAAAAAAATGACTTTCTAAATAAAAAGAAACTAGCTTTCTTTTTTTCCGGCGGAACAGCCGCAGCATTCACAGCTACAGCCGCTCTTAGGATTAATATTTTTTTCTCCGCAACTGCAGGCTGAGGCCTTACCTTTAAATATCCTATAATATTTACGGATAAATAAGAAGATCACACCTGCAACTATGGAAATAGTTAAAACCATTCCTAATGTCATAAGAATGCCTTTATTTTACCGGTATTGCCTCAATCCAGAGCACGGCATCCTGTGAAAGTTCTTTACCGGCAAATTTCTTAGTTTTTCCTGCTCCTAAAGCAGCAAAACCCCAATAACCGGCTTTGTGAGGAACAAAGGAGAATACACCATTTTTATCTGCAAGAATAATAGTTGCGGCAGCCTCGGTTTTAGCTTTACCGGCAAATTTGCTGGTTTTCATATCTACATCAAAGTTAATATATTCAACTTCAATTTCTGCATTGGGTACGGGCTTGCCTTTTGAATCTACAACAACACCTCTAAAAATGCCGCCTACCCAAACATCATAGGGCTTTACCAAAGGCATAATTTCAGGATAACCTTCGGCACATCTCGCACTCCAGTCCGTATCAAGACCGGCCTTATTGATAAAGACCTTGGTAATCTGCTGGATATAGATATCCTCAGAACCTTCATAGTAAGGATGAGGAACAGCTACCAACGCCCAGTCTCCGCCTCCTTTAAAGCCATTATCTTTATTTAGGGTAAGGTCATAGGCTGAAGCCGTATTTTCTGAAGTTGAAAACTCTGTTTTCTTTAATGAAGGAAGAAGATCTTGAATCTTTTCCTTGTGCATGGAAAAGAATTTTTCAAAACCCTTGATTTCTCCAGCCTCGTTTTTACCGATATCCATTGTATGGCCTGATTCTGCAGGATGTGTAAAAACAATCTTAAAATCAACAGAGTTGCCTTCAACTACTGAAGTCGGGGTATAAATCATTTGGAAATGTGCAAATGAAGCCATAGCTACAAAGAATAAAAGTAAAACTATTCCTGTAATTTTTTTCATAGAAACTCTCCTATAAATATTTTAGTCTAAAAACTCATTATCTTAAGTTAAAAAAAAGACATGGCCAAAAGCCTTGCTTTAAAACTCACGGATAAATCCTTTTTTTAAATTTAAATGTAACTCAACACTTACAATCTATCTTATTTTCAAAAAAAAAGCAAGTCCCCAATGGGTCACCAACAGGGCTTGTTTATCTATTTGCTACCTACTTATTCTCAGCTTTATCAGAAATCTTTTTAAAGATAGGTGGCCAAGCAAACATAACTACAAAAAGCAAGATTACTATTATAAGGGCCGCAGGCGAAAATCCTTCCTTAAGTTTTGCCTTTTCACTCTTACCCGCATCGGAGGATGAAGCCTCGGCGCCCATATCAGCTGCGGATTCTTCTGCAGTATTTTCAATCTTGCTGACCTCAAACCAAATAACGGCATCTTGAGAAAGTTCTTTTCCTCCGAATTCCTTGTCCTTCCCTACTCCGAGGGCGGCAAAGCCCCAATATCCCGGACAAGGAGGAATAAACTCGAAAACGCCGGTATTATCCGCCATTATCATTCCGGCACCTGCTTTTTGCAGTTTGGGTTCTCCGGTAAATTTCTTATTTGCCATATCCACATCGTAGTTCATGTTTTCAAATTCAACTTGAGCATAAGGCACGGGGTTTCCATCGGAGTCCAAAACAAGGGCACGGATCACACCGCCCTCCCAGATCTCATAGGGCTTTACCAAGGGCAAAATTTCGGGATAACCTTCGGCAACCCTTGACTGCCAATCGGTTGAAAGTCCGGCCTTGTTGATAAAGACCTTAGCTATCTGCTGAATATATCCGTCATCGGCTGCTTCAAAATAAGGATGAGGAACGGCAACTAAAACCCAGTCTCCGCCTCCCTTAAAACCGGCCTCTTTATCAAATTCAAAGGTATACGCAAAGGCCTTGTTTTCCGCAGATTCAAATTCTCCCTTTTTTAAAAAGGACATTAAGTCGGCCTTGTTTTCTTTATGGATGGAATAAAATTCCTTTAACCCTTTTATTTCGCCTGCTTCATTTTTACCTATGTCCATAGTAAGGCCGGAATCAAAGGGATGAGTAAAAGAAATTATAAAATCAACCTTCTTATTTGAAGCTTCGATTATTGAAGCCGGAGTATAAATAATTTGAAAGTGAGCAAAAAGGCCCAACGCCGTACAGCATAGCAATGCGGAAAAAAATAGCTTTTTCACTTTTTACACCTACCTTTTTTGTTTTTTAAAGAGGAAGACAATCAGTACCGAATTTATTACCGCAAGTATAAGAGCCAAAATTGCCGTAAACGAAGGACCGACACCGGGCATTGCCGAAACGGTATCCATAGGAACCCAGCCTGCGGAACTTGTGACAGCAACGGGCTTTTGAGCCGGAGCAGCATCTCCGGCTGACTCGTTTTCTCCCATTGATTCAGAAGAAGCAGTCTGACTGCCGAAACCACCTTCAGGCTCGGGACCGTCTTTTACGATAATATGGCCGGGGCCCGCATCAAAGGTTACCGTATACGGAACATTCGGGATAGGCAGATTGAGTTCGCCTACATCGGGGAATTCTCCTTCCCAGATTTTTTGCCCTGAAGCCTTATCGGTAAGATAAAGTTTAACACCGGCAGCCGAAGCTCCATTTGAAAATCCGCCTTGAACATAGATAGTTCCGTCTCCGTTATCTTCAACGGTCAATAGGGGCGAATGTGCAAAAAGCATAATAGAACACATCATTAAAACAAATACGATAAATATTTTTTTCATCTATAAACTCCCATAAAATTTATAATTCTAAATGTGAATCTCTAAAAGCTTCAGTCTTTTAGAAGTTTTCCTTAAATTTCTTTTACAATCAAAAGCCGAACAATCTTCCCAGCTGGAAAACAAGGACGGCAACCAATGAGCTCAAGACCACGGGATACAGAACACTGAACAGTGTCCAGCCCACACTCTGTGTCTCGGTCTTTGTTGCCATAACGGTAGCAATACAGGGCGGGAAAAGGGCTATCAAAATCATAATGGTAAGACCGTCTAATGGGGTCAATCCCGTTTCCTTATCCTGAATGCGGGCTTCCAAAACTTTACCCGAATCCTCGCTTGAAGACTCAACACTGTAAATAGTGCCCAAGGTCGAAACAAGAGCTTCCTTTGCGGCAAAGGAACCTAGAATTGCGATATTTACCTTCCAATCGAAGCCCGCATATTTTGTAACGGGTTCCATTGCCTTTCCCAAATATCCCAAAACGGAGTTCTCCAAAGTTTCTTTACGCAGCTGTACGGAGATAAGCTTTAGGTCCGCACTTGCAGGGCGTATAGCCTTTGCAGCGGCAGCGGCTTCGGAATCGATTACAGCTGTGCCTGAAATTTTCACTTTTCCGGTTCTGACAAGGGCAAAGAAGTAAGGATTCAGCTTTTGCCAATAAGCATAAAATGAAGCCTTTAAAATAGGCTTTTGAAATTCTTGAGCATCATTGTATGCCTTATCAAAATCTTTTTTTGCGGAAGAATACATATCAAAATAATTTTTAAAAGCTCCTATATTGCTGTCGAGTTCAATTTTTCCTTTTAAGGCTATTTTTGTCATTTCGGGATTTTGTAAAAACAATCTGTTTATATTCTTTTCCATGCCCTTAGCTCCGCCGAACCGATTTATGGCATCATACAAATAAAGCTTTTCGGTTAAACGCTGATATTCTATAAAGCCCTTTTCGGAAGCAAAATATTGGGAATAGGAATTGTTTAATTTTCCTGCAAAGTCCTGAATGTAAGC
>CAJPPE010000053.1 GCA_905372345.1 uncultured Treponema sp.
TTTTACGTTCTTCCAGCATTTTTAAGATATTTCCCTCGCCTGCAAGGCTCATCTCTTCTATTATAATCTGATAGGAACCGCGCTGCTCATATACCGAAATTGACCCTTCTGCTTTTACGGTCATCCCGTCCTTGGGCACAAAGCTCAAAGAGCGGGTCTTTCCCTTAAACATCACGGCTTGAATCGAGGCCTTTTCATCTTTTAGCGTAAAATAAAGATGCCCCGCTGCCGATGGACGGAAGTTGGAGATTTCTCCTTCAATCGAAACATATCCGAAGCCGGATTCCAAAAGCTCTTTTATCTGTAAAGTAATTTCATAAACGGAATAAGTTTGTGCCATCTTAATCTTTCCTCAAAGAAATTTCGTTGACCTTTTTGTAAAACTCTTCAAGTCTTTGAGAAATCATCCATGTGTAAACTTCTTCTTGAAGACCCGATAAAAGTTTTATACCTTCGTCTATTGTCTTGATTGTCCAAATATTGAACTTACCCTCCTTTACGGCTTCCTTAACATCCTTAGATAAAAACAAATTGTTTTTATTGCTGACCGGAATCATAACGCCCTGCGTTCCCGTAAAGCCCAGTATTTTACACGTATTAAAAAAGCCTTCTATCTTTTCGGTTATGCCTCCTACGGGTTGAACCATACCATGCTGATTTAAGCTTCCCGTAACGGCTATATCCTGCCTCATCTCAAAACTGCCTATCGCAGAAATAAGAGCCAAAAATTCTGCACAGGAAGCGGAGTCTCCGTCAATGTAACTATAGGACTGCTCAAAACAAATACTTGCAGAAATTGAAAGAGGAATGTCCTTTGAAAATTTTTCCCGTAAAAGAGAGGTTATTATAAGGTGGGCCTTATCGTAGATTTCTCCCGAAAGGCCGGCTTCTCTTTCTATATTTATAATTCCGCCTGTACCGGGCGAAGCTTGAGCCGTGACCGAAACGGGCACACCGAATGAATGATAACCCCGTTCCTCTACGGCGAGACCGTTTATTTTTGCAAGTTTTCTGCCGGAAACATCTATTAGAATTTCCCCCAGCTGAACCATCTCGGCAAATTTTTCTTCAGGCAGAGCATGAAGATAATGCCGCTTTTCGATTGTGTCGTTTAAAACGCCTGCACAAATAGCCTCCTTTTTTTGCTGCTTTGCATTAAAATCGGCTTCGATTATAAGGTCGGAAATTTTAGTAAATTGAGCTGTAAGTAAATGGCGGGAACCTGCAAGCTCCGAAGCATAGGAAATTAAGCGGCTGTATCCCGAATCATCAAAGTTAAGAGCTTTTTTTTCTTTACAAAGATACTCGGTCAAATGAATTAGGGAAGCTATATTTTTATCGTTTTTTTGCATCACCGAATCGAACTCCGCACAAACTTTAAAGAGTTTATAAAAGTCAGGATCTTCTTGATAAAGAATATCGTAGGTGTATTCTCCTCCGATTATGATTATCTTAAAATTTGCAGGAAGAGCTTCGGGTTTAAAAACGCTCGGACTATGGTTCCCGGAAGGAGGTATCTGCACTTCGATTTTTCCCGACTGCAAAACTCTTTTTAAATAAGACCACGAATCGTCCTCTTCAAGTAAATCGTGTAAACGCACGATAAGATAACCGCCGAAGGCTCTGTGGACGGCGCCCTCTCTTATGCGTAAGTGTCCGTTAATTTCGGGAGCATCCGAATCGGAATGAGATTCAATCGTTCCGAACAAATTTGTAAAACTCGGCAGGTTTTCATTTATTACATAATTTTTATCTTTATTGTTTTCGCAAATAAGATTGATAAGATAGCGTCCGAAAAAGTTTTTCTTTATTCTCGAAGATTTAAATTCCGAACTGTAGATATTCATTCTGCTGATTAGATCCTCTTCGGCCTTTTTTAAAAATAGAAGAATCTTTTTATTATCTTCAATTTGTTTCGGGTTATCGGATTTTGTTGTATAGGAATCTACCAGCTTCCTTAAAGGATCGAGGGCTTCTTTAATTATCGGCATAACGGAATCTTTTTGATGCTTTATCAGCTTTTCGTCCATTTCAATTCTTTTATCCCGCAAAATAGAAAAAAGCTCGGACATTTCATCGAGAGAAGCATAGTATTTTTCTCGTAAGGCAGCGAGTTCTTGTTCGCTGAATTTTTTTCGGGCAGCCTTGGATTGAAGCTCGCTAAAGGATATTTCTTTTCCCTTTATTATAGGAATTAAATCCAATGATTGGTTGTTTTCATCTTTTATCTGCAATACCTTAAACCCTGCATGCAGCATCTTGGACTCAAATTCCATCAAAAGAATATTTTCTTCATTATCGGTTTTAGTAACGATTTTTTTCTGCTCGGCTAAAAAGCCCTCCGATTTTAAGAGTGCCAGAGTCTGCGTATGAATATGCCCTACGGCTTTTTTTATCTTTTTGCGGAAAAACCTTCCTTCTCCGGCAGGAAAAAAAAGAGCGATGGGCTCAATCGGGCGGCTAAAGTTGTAAGCATAGGCTATATCTTGAAGTTTTGCAAAATTTGGTTTATAATTCCGCAAGAGAGATGAGAGAACGGTTCTTCGGCCTGTTCCGGGTGCACCCATAACAAAAATGTTATAGCCTTCACCCTCGATACCGAGCCCCAGTTCAATAGCCTTAAGAGCACGGTCTTGCCCGACTATAGTCGAGTCGGCTCCGTTATTTTTTAATTCCCTTATCTTAGATTCGGGAAAGTAAAATTCCAGTTCATCAAGGTTTAATTTTTCTGCAGAACCGTTCATCATGTAAGCTCCTTAAATTGTACTTGTGAGGATATTATGTCTGATTTATTTGTCAGCGAAATACTTGTTTTAATTTTACTTGTTTTACCTTTGATTCGCCCATTCTCAAAAGCTCTTAAAACAGCCGGCGCAATCCCGCTTTTACCCTTGGTCTCTTTTATAATTTTAGTCTTTACAATTATGGGACAAGGTTTAATCTTCTCGCTAATTCCCACAGCACTTATAGTCATAATCTGTATTATAACAGAATTCGCAAGATTTGTAATGTTCTTAAGGCAAGTTCCTAATAATTTTTACGCAATTCCTTCAATTTTATTAAGAATTTTCGTCCTGATTCTGCTGAGCGGAGCTTTTTATGCCGCTTTTTATTTTTCACCGGAAAGGGGATATCCCGTTTTTACATCTATTGCCGAAAAAGAAAAGATTTCTTTTATTGCCGATGACAAGGAAACGAAAGCCGGAGTCTACTATAAACCGGAACCCTGCAATAAAGAAAATGAAGCAATCATAATAGTTCCGCCTTTCCCAAATGAAGATGCCGGAACATTCGACCGCTATCTTTTAAATGAAGGGTATAAGATTGCAAGCCTATCCCTGCCTAAAAAGACGGAATATAAATACCGGCTTAAACACTCAGAGCTTTTTTTTACGGTCTTAAATTCTGTTTTAAAAAATAAAGAGCAGTCTGCCGAAAAGCCGCAAGATAAGGAGCTATTACAAGCTTTGTCTGAACTTATCCGTTTTTTTGAAAAAACCGAAATATTTTTGATTGCGGAAGGCTCGCATGTTGAGACTATTTGTGATTATTACAATAAAAATCCGAACGCCTTTTCGGGTGCTTTTTTTATAATTTCCGAAGACTCACCTCTTCCTGACGGCTTAAAGGAAGGGACATACACCGTATTACACGAAAAGGATTTAAAGTTTTCCGAAAATATTGCTCTTTTCCCGATATGTTTTTTTATTCAATCAAAAGAAAGTCTAACCGGCTTCGGAGATATAAGAGGAAACGATATTTTTGCAAGTCTTTTACTGGGAACAGAGCGTGATTTGGGAAGACAAGACAGAATAAAAACCGTTAAGACTTTTGAAAAATGGCTTAATCTGAGATCAAGCCTTACGATAAAATAAATTCTTAATTTATGCACATTATGTGTCGATAATAATGATTGAGGTGAATTTTTATGGATGATTTTGTTGTTTGGGATGCCAGCTATGATTTAGGCGTAGAATATGTAGATAAGCAGCACAGAAGATTGGTAGAGCTGATAAATGAATTGTATCATGCCTGTCTCGGCGAAAAAGGTGCATTAGAAGAAAAATTTAAAGAGATAATGAAAGAGCTCGTCGAATATGTAATGATTCATTTTAAAGATGAAGAAAAGATAATGGAAGAAATCAACTATCCGAACATTAAAGAACATAAACAACATCATGAGAACTTTGTAAAGAAAATTTTACAATCCGTCAATGATTATCGCAACGGGAAACAATTTGTTCCAAATGCCTTTGTAAGATTTTTGCGGGATTGGCTTTTTAATCATATCTTAATTTCAGATAAAGAATGGGCAAGATTCTATTTTGCAAATAAAAAATAAACTGTTTTAATTTTTATTTGAAGCCTTTGCAGTTAAATTAAAAAACCGCCTAAGCAAAAATTTGCTTGGCGGCTTTTTGATTTACTTTTTGCCCTGCAATAAAATTGCAAAAGGATTGTACTTTGTTCCGTCATCATCTTTGCGGGAGCGGGGTTCACCTACCTTTCTTTCACCTCGATGAGCAGGAGACCTTTCTCCCCTTGCAGCGGGGCTTCTTTCTCCTCTTTCGGAAAGTTCCTTGCCGCCCTGTACCGCCGGAGATCCTGCAGCGGTTTTAACCGTAAGCGTTTTGCCGTCCTTGGTTTTGACTACAAGTTTTTTTACCTCAGTCTTTTGCTTTGCAGTAAGGCGGGCTTTGCCATCGGCACCTCCTTCTCCCGTTTTTCGGCTTAAAGAAATTCGGCGGCGGTCTTCGTCAAGTGAAATAATTTTACACTCTACAATGTCGCCGACCTTTACGGCCTCAAGCGGATCCGAAATAAAAGAATCGCTCATCTCCGAGATGTGCAAAAGAGCCGTTTCCTTAATTCCCAAATCGACAAAGGCGCCGAAGTCGACTACGTTTTTAATTTTCCCCTTTACCGTCATTCCGACTTTTAAGTCTTCAAATTGAAGAACGCCTTGCTGCATTATGGGCTTAGGGCAATCTTCACGCGGATCACGGTTAGGCTTTTTTAATTCTTCGATAATATCGTTTATGGTCTGGTCTCCGATATTGTACTTGATTTTTATTTCGCTTCGGAGCTCACCCGAAACTTCTTCATTTTTATGAATTACATCGTAGATGATTTTTCCGGTTTCGTAGTTTTCGGGGTGTACCCAAGAATTATCCAAGGGGTTCGAGCTTTCGGGGATTTTTAAAAAACCGGCACACTGCTCAAAGGACTTAGGCCCCATTCCGCTCACATTTTTTAATTGTTCCCTATCGGTAAAAATCCCTTCGGCTTCACGGCGGGCAACAATTTTTTTTGCAAGAGAGGAGCTTACACCCGAAACATATTTTAACAAAGAGACACTCGCGGTATTTAAGTTTACGCCTACATTATTTACTACGGAGCCTACAACAGCATCAAGCTCTTCGCTTAATTTTTTTTGGTTTAAGTCATGCTGGTATAAGCCAACACCTATGGACTTAGGATCAATCTTTACAAGCTCTGCAAGAGGATCCTGCAATCTTCTTCCGATAGAAATCGCCCCTCTTATGGTTAAGTCCAAATCGGGGAATTCTTCGCGGGCTACATCGCCTGCAGAATAAACCGAAGCTCCGTCTTCATCGACTACCGTAAACAATACATCGGGACAAGATTCTTTTATAACGGCAGAAACTATTTCCTGCACCTCGTGGGAGCCTGTGCCGTTGCCGACAGCAATTAGCTGAACATTGTATTTTTTAACGGCTTCCAATACCAAGAATTTTGCTTCTTCAGCCTTATGCTGATAAATCACAAAGGAGCCCAGGTATTTTCCCGTTTCATCGAGAGCAGCACATTTAGTTCCTGTCCTTATACCGGGGTCAACTCCTAAAACCCTTGTCCCCTTGATGGGCTGGGTCATCAAAAGATGCTTTAAGTTTTCACTGAAGATATTTATGCCGTGCTCGTCAGCCGTGTCTGCGAGGTCGCTTCGGATTTCGCGCAAAACGGCAGGAGCGAGCAAGCGCACAAGCCCGTCGGCTATTGCTTCCTTATGGTAATCGTTATTTAGGGTGTACTTATTTTGTAAAAGCGAAATAGCATCTTCTATGCTTACATCTATTTTTACTTCCAAAACCTCTTCCCTTTCGCCGCGGTTAATCGCAAGCACGCGGTGGGGTTTTATTTCGTTTAAGTTTTCGGAATAGTCCCAGTACATCTGATAAACGGAAGTCTTTGCAGCCTCTTCATCGCCGAGTCCCTTAACCTCAAACTTTCCTGCCTTTATAAAATAATCATGAACGGCTTTGCGGTTTTCGGTATCTTGAGAAATTTCTTCTGCAATTATATCGGCAGCGCCTTGAAGGGCGTCTTCAACTGTGGGAACATTTAGCTCTTCCGTTTCTGCATCGGTTACAATAAATTCTTTAGCCTTTTCTTCAAGGGGAGCGGCTTCAAGCTCTTTCATCAAATCGGCTAGAGCTTGCAAACCTCTTTCAACGGCAAGCATACCGCGGGTCTTCTTTTTCTTTTTAAAGGGAAGCCAAATATCTTCAAGCTCGGTAAGAGTACCGGCCTTCATTATATTTTCATAAAGAGAGTCGGTCAATTTTCCGGCAGCAAAAATTCCGCGTACAATTTCGAGGCGGCGGGTTTCCAAATTTGTATAAGATTTAAACAGACGGTCGGAATCTCTGACTTGAACTTCATCAAGAGAGCCGTGCATTTCTTTTCGATAACGGGAAATAAAGGGGATGGTACATCCCTCATTGACCAAACTTATAACTGCAGAGACTTGAGCAACCTTTATATTCAGTTCTTCTGCAATCTTCTTCATAATATCGACCTCGTTTACACTGAGGCCTTCAATAAATTCATTTGTAAATTCCATAATGCTGTGAGTATATACCATAAAAAAAAGAAAATCAAGGGCTTAAAATCAGGTATAGGATTTAAGCCTTTTACTTTATTTCTCCGCTTGTTACAGAAAAAACATCATTCTCTTTTTTTGTTTGTACTTTAATATCTCCTATCGGATTCCACTGAACTAAAAAAGTTATTGTAGGTTTAAGATCATAATATTTTTTGCCTGAAGTTTTACGCAAGACAGGTTGTATCGAATAAGAGAACTTCATTATCCAATCTTTTAAATAGTGAGTCAAATCAAGGGTAAGCGATTTTAACTTAAAGCCTGATTGTCTTCTTATTCTTTCATCCCAAAAATAAAAAGAGTAAGCCAAATCTTTAAACACATTTTTTTCACCCGGAATAACAATGGGAAGATTAAGAGAGTCTTGAAAATATCTTGCTATAACATCATTACGGGATAAAGCACTAAAACTTATATCCAAAAACTCATGTATTTTAAAAACGAGTTTAGGAGAAAATGAAAATGAAGAATCCGTTATTCTTACCAAATTAAAATTGAGAGATGAGTTAAATGAAAACTGTAATTTAATTCTATTTCTCCAAGCATAAATATCAAAAGGCTTGGAAGAATTTGAAAAATTCATATCCAAAGAGCGAGGAATAAATTTTTTATTAGGCAAAGCTGTCCAGCCCGTACCCGGAATTAATTTATAAGGATTATCATAACTCATTGTATATACGGCAGATATATATTTCCATGAAAAAGAAACGGCATATTTATCACTTCTTTTTTCTTCAATATTATAAACATAGGATTGACTTAAAGAAATGTTATAAGGAAAAGAAAAATTCAAACTTAGGTTCAACGGATCCCAAAACCATTTTTTTACGGCTTTTTCTTTTTCAAATAATTTTGTCGAAATATTAAATTTACCGTAAGGAAAAGCAAAGTTCCCTGTAAAAGAATAAGCTTCCAAAAGAGGCGCTAAATTCATAGATGAAGTAATCAATTGAGTATAGTTTTTAACATTAATTCCAAAACCTGCTGATGCAACATGAGTCTTAATATACTCCTTATCCCACTTTGCCGGAACAGTTTCCCATTCAGGATGGGCAACTGTTCCGACAAATCTATTTTGAAGAAGAGTTTCTGAAATAGACCATTCAACAAAGATGGGTTTAAATAAATCGTTTGAAATAAACGGACTAAGCTTTAAACTATTTGAGTTATTTAAGGCATAAACATTTAATTTATAATTATTTAATTGAAGCTTATCGTGTTCTGTCTTGTCTTTATGCCATATATGCTTCTGATTATTACCGCTCAACTCAATCGAATTGGATAAATTCAAAAAACCCTGATTGTACGAAAGGCGGCTGTCAATTTTAGCTTGTCCGGTTAACTTGTAATAGTTTGAATAAAAATTATTCCAATTAATATCAAAAGGCTTTTTCCAATCTTTATGGTTAAAAATTATATCTTGAGATGCAGAGCCGTTTAGTTTATAGGTTAAATCATAATTTATTAAATTTAAAAATCGATCTGTTTTTACACTGTCAATTTTATATAAAGGAAAAAGCTCATTGGAAAAAGCCGGAAACTCATCTTTTTTCTTGTCCTTATTTGTTGCTTCATCTTTTTTATCAATGCTGTCCTCATCTTTAAAAGGAT
>CAJPPE010000054.1 GCA_905372345.1 uncultured Treponema sp.
TTTATGGAGGATTCAAAATGATTTTATTTATAAGTGACAGTATTTTTTCTTCTACAGAAAAAAAGGACGAAAACTTTGATAAGGCCTTTGCCGGCTACATCGTTGTAGAAGACGGTCTCATCCAAAAAGTCGGTAAAGGAGAAGCTCCCGAAAGTTTAAAAAGCCAAGCCGAAAAAATAATAGATGCGCGGGGAAAGACTATTACGGCAGGGCTTATCGATGCTCACACCCACTTGGTGCACGGCGGTTCACGCGAGCATGAGCTTGCAATGAAACTTGCAGGAAAAACTTATCTTGAAATCCATGCAAGCGGCGGAGGTATTTTCAGCACTGTAAGAGCTACCAGATCAGCTTCAAAAGAAGAGTTGACGCAAAAAGCTTTAACAAGCCTTGACCGAATGCTTATTCACGGTACAACCACCGCCGAATCAAAAAGCGGTTACGGCCTCGACATGGAAACCGAAATTAAATGTCTTGAGATAAATTCTTATCTGAATAAAAACCACCCAATCGACATTGTTTCAACCTATATGGGTGCTCATGCAACCCCGCCCGAATTTAAGGATAACAAGGAAGGCTATATCAAGTTTATGATAGAAGAGGTTATGCCCGAGGTTAAAAAACGAGGTTTAGCGGAATTCTCCGATGCTTTTTGTGAAGACAAGATTTTTTCCGTAGAAGAAACCGAAAGAATAATGAAGGCTGCTTCCGGCTTAGGCTTTAAGCTGAAACTTCATGCCGATGAGATTATTCCTCTAAAGGGAGCGGAACTTGCAGCAAAGATGAATGCTCACTCAGCCGAGCACTTGATGGCTATATCAGATGAAGGCATTACAGCTCTTGCAAAATCGGGAACGGTTGCCGTTCTTCTTCCTGCAACTTCTTTCTTTTTGATGTCACCCATTTATGCACCTGCAAAAAAGATGATTGAAGAAGGCGTAAGGGTCGCCCTTGCAACCGATTACAATCCCGGAAGCAGCCCGACAGAAAACCTGCAAATGGCTATGTGGGCAGCCTGTTACAAGATGAAGCTTTTGCCTGCACAAATTTTACGCGGCGTTACAATCAATGCAGCTTATGCTATAGCTCGTGAAAAAACTATAGGCAGCATTGAAGAAGGAAAGCAGGCTGACCTTGTTATCTTTGATGCCCCGAATATAGATTTCCTTGTTTATCACTTCGGTGTAAATTCCGTCAATCAAGTTTGGAAAAAGGGAAAGCTTGTTGCCGAAAAGAGCAGGCTTGTTTACAATAACTGATTTTTTTAGTTGTAATACTTGAAGTTAATTAATTTGAACAAAAATAATTTGAAAATAGGAGATATTTTATGGAATTAGTAAAGATGACGGTAAGTGCCTTTGTTGACGAAACAGCAAGCGATTCTCCGGCCCCCGGAGGCGGTTCCGTTTCTGCCTTGGCAGGTTCTCTCGCCTCGGCCCTCGGTCAAATGGTTATCCGCTTGACAACAGGAAAAAAAGCCTTTGCTTCTCTTGATGAAAAAACTCAAGAAGAATTTAAGGCTCAGCTCCCGAAATTAGAAAAGGCTCAAAAACGCTTGGTTGAAATCATTGATGAAGACACTCAGGCCTTTAATGCCTTTATGGAAGCCTTAAAGCTGCCCAAGGACACCGATGAACAAAAGGCAAAACGCAACAAAGCTATGTCCGATGCTACTGTCGTGGCAATGCAGGTTCCGCTTGAAACAGCTAAGACCTGTTTAGATGTATTACGCTTTTTACCCATTGTTGCCCTTCACGGAAACAAAAATGCCGCTTCCGATGCCGGCGTTGCAGCCCTCAATGCCCGCTCCGGTTTGGAAGGTGCTATCTTAAATGTTAAGATAAATCTAGGCGGAATCGATGATGCACCCCTCTGCGAAAAAACAAGGGCTGAGTGCAACAAAATGCTTGAAGAAGGCGAAAAGCTAAAGACCGAAATTTTAAAAACAATCTATTCCAAGATTGAATAGGTTTCGGCAAAACATAGCTTTAACCGAAATAAAAAAGCTCTTTCCTTTTGGGAAGGAGCTTTTTTTGTTTTAATTTTTTATGCTGTTATCTCGTCCACGTATTCAAAAAGTTTTTTTACCGCCTCTTTTGTTGTTGCCCATGAGGTACAAAAGCGCACAGCTGTTTGGTTTTCTGAAATTTTTGCCCAAAATTCGCATTTAAATTCTTTTTCTATTTTAGCTAAAAGGCTGTTTTCTATTATCGGGAAGCTCTGATTTGTTTCGCTTTCCATAAAAAAAGAAAATCCCCGATCGGAAAAACCTTTACGGATCATCTTTGCCGTTTCGTTCATTGTTCTTCCTATTTCGAAGTAAAGATTATCCGTAAAAAGAGTTTTAAACTGAAGGCCTAAAAGTCTGCCCTTTGCAAAAAGGCCGCCTTTTTGTTTTTGTATATATCTAAAGTCTTTTTGAAGATCCTGATTGTTTATTATAAGAGCTTCACCGAAAAGAGCCCCCATCTTTGTTCCGCCTATATAAAAGGCGTCCGTATATCTTGCCATATCTGCAAGGCTTAAATCGTTATTGTCAGCTGTGAGGGCAGTCCCCAGTCGGGCTCCGTCAACATAGAGGGGTACGGAATATTTTTGAGCAGTCAGCTTTAAAGCCTGTAATTCTTTTTTTGAATAAATGGTACCGAGTTCCGTAGGATTTGAAATATAAATCATTCCGGGCTGAACCATGTGCTCGGCTGTGGGATCATCGTAATGTGCCCTTATAAGAGCTTCAGCCTGTTCCGCCGTTATTTTTCCGTTTGCCGATTCGATGGTTAGAACCTTGTGTCCGCAAGCTTCGATGGCTCCCGACTCATGTACGTTTATATGCCCTGTATCGGCAGCGATAACTCCCTGATGGGGTCTTAGTACTGAGGCTATCATGGTCAGGTTGGTTTGTGTTCCTCCCGAGAAAAAATAAACCTTACTTTGAGGAGCATCCAGTTCTTTTAAGATAAGGTCTGCAGCTTCTGCACAGTATTTGTCGCAGCCGTAACCGACTGTTTGCTCTTCATTTGTTTCCGTCAGTGTTTGAAGAATTTTGGGGTGGCAACCTTCGCTGTAATCATTTATAAAAAAATACATACCAAGCCTCCTAAGTTCAGATTATATCATAAAAAAAGAGGTTTATCAATGTTTGAATTAACTCTTAAAAAGATCGGCCAATTCTTCATTGCTCAATTTTGAAATCCATGTTTCACCTGAAGAAATGCTCATGCCGCTTATTTCCCGCTTTTTTTGAATCATCTCATCAATTTTTTCTTCAAAGGTACCGGAGCAGATAAGGCGGTGCACGAAGACGTTTTTTGTCTGTCCTATTCTAAAAGCTCTGTCTGTGGCCTGATCTTCAACTGCGGGATTGTACCAAAGGTCAAAGTGAATTACCCTGTTAGCTGCCGTCAAGTTAAGGCCGGTACCTCCCGCCTTAAGCGAAATTAAAAAGATGCGGTAAGCAGGATCCGTTTGAAAAACATCTACAGCTTTTTTTCTTTTTGAGGCGGGCATTTGACCGTGGAGTAAAAGAGGTTCGGTTCCCAATTCTTTTTGAATAATATTTTTTAAAATGTCGAGGGTGCCTACATATTGGCTGAAAATAATTGCCTTTTCTCCCGAAGAAATTATTTCGTTTAAAAGCTCGATGAGGACAGCGGCCTTGCCTGAGTATTTCATTTCGACGGGAGTTTCCTTGTCATAGGCTCTCGGATGATTGCACACCTGTTTTAAGGCCGTTAAAAGTTTTAGAACATAGGCCTGCCTTTCAATTTTAGTTTCGGCTCCCATTACCTTGTGCAATTCCGTTTCTACAAGGTTTTCATAAATTGCCAACTGCTCAGGTGTCAGATTGCAATATTGATTTGTAATTATCTTATCCGGCAAATCAGAGATAACCTTGGGATCGGTCTTTAGACGGCGGAGCAAAAAGGGTGAAGTAATTTTTTTTAGATCATCCGCTTCGGTTTCCGAATTATGAAGCTCAATCGGAATACGCCATTTTTTTCTAAACTCGTCGGCCGTACCTAAATAACCGGGAAGAAAAAAGTCGAATATGGAACGCATGTCTTCAAGGTTGTTTTCAACCGGGGTGCCTGTAAGAGCAATTCTGCCCCTCGCCTGAATTGCCTTTACCGCATGAGCCTTTTTTGTTCCGGAATTTTTTATAGCCTGAGCTTCATCTAAAATAATGCAAAAAACTTTTTTGTCCTTTAATTTTTCTATATCTTTTTGCATAGTTTGATATGTGCTTATTATTACATCTGCTTCGATATTGAACTTACGCCCTGCCCCATGATAAACGGCGGTTTTAAGAGAAGGAGCAAATTTTGCTATTTCGTGTTCCCAGTTTGAAAGAAGGCTTGCAGGGGCTATAACCAAAAAAGGAGATTCCGCTTCTTTTGAATTTTTAAAGCTAAGCATTAGACTTATAATCTGTACGGTTTTTCCCAAGCCCATGTCGTCGGCCAAAAGACAGCCGAAGCCGCTTTTGATGTTTGCATAAAGCCAGCGGTAGCCTTGTTCTTGATAAGGCCTTAATTCCGCATTTAGATTTTGAGGAATGGGAACCTCTTCTTGCCTGAAAATATTTTTGATAATTTCTGAGGCGGGTTTGGAACAGACTGCGTTTCCCGAAAGGACAGCTTGTAAAACCTCTTTTGTATCTGCCGGTTTTTCAAGAGCCTTTAACATCTTGGCAACTTCTTCGGGATCAAGTAAAAGAAACTGATCGTTAAATTTTACCAAGCCCGATTTATTTAAAAAGAGCTTTTTAAATTCTTCTATATCTATTAGGGTGTCTCCCAACATTAGGGCTCGGTCATAAGAAAGAACATCATCAAGGTTTAAAAATGAAACTACGTTTCCGGCTCCCTTTACGGATTTTACGCTTATGACAGGTTTGGGAGTCAAAACGTTTTTTAGGCTTTTAGGTAAAACTATATCGATGCCGAAACGCTGTAAAAGCTTTGCCGATTTTTGTAAAAAAAGCCCCGTTTCTTCCCGCGAAAGCATCAGATTTTTTTTAATTGCAAGAATCGAAAGAGCCGGTAAATAAGCTGAAAGGGTTGCAGGAAACCGCAAAATATCGTCAGGGTTTTTACTCCTCTTTGCTGCAATATTTAATTCGGTAAAGGGTGCCTCTGCTTCAAGAGCAAAGGAGTCATCGCTTGCCTCTATTTGCTTTTCTTTAGCCTTGCGGACAAGGGCAGAGAGCAAAAAGAATTCGTCGTCCTTTAAGGCCTCCAAAGTTAGCCGGTATTCATATCCGCAATTACTGTAATTTAAAACCGAAAGCCAAGAATAAATTACCGTATCCAAATTCCGCTTGCCGGGAACGCTTATATCGATTTCTTCATTTGAAAAAAAGAGCTTGTCTATTTCTTTGTCCTTAGTATAGGACTTGTTAGGAAAGAATTTTAAAGATGCCGCATATTCGGTTAAAAGAGCTGTAAGCAAAAGTTCTGCACAATAGAGCCTTCCCCATTTTTCAACCGGAAGAAAAAAATCCTTTGTGAGGGAAGCTGCAAATTTAAGAATGTCGGCCTTTATTTCGGAAGAAGCCGAAAGGCTTTTCCAAAAAATAAAAAGCTTTTTGTTTTCGGTAAATACGGCGGGTATAAATGCAGAGCTTTGAATCAGTTTTCCTGCAAGGGCAAAGAGAGAAAAAAGAATTTTAACCGAGGGACTCATCTCATTTAAGCTGTTTCTTGTTTTATAAAAATTTTGAGCTTGCAAAATAGTTTGATTTATTTCGCGGGTTTCGCCTAATTTTATGTTTACCGTTAAAGGGCTTTTAGGTTCAAGGGGGAATACTCTTTTTTGTTTTCGAATATTGTCGATATTTATTTTTACCTTCGCAAACAAAAAAGGGTTTACCGATTTTTCTTCTTGTTTTTCGCTTTGCTTTTCTTGACTGTAAAAGTTAAGTCCGTAATTTAAAACCGCCTTGTGATAAAATTCCGTCAGCTTTATTATAAAATCGCTTGATGAAAAATTAGGTTCAGGAGGAAGAATATTTGTTATCAGCGGAAGATAGGATTCTCCAAGAGAAAACTTTAAAGGGCTCTGTAATTCACAAGAATTATAAGCGGCCTCATTGACTGATGATCCTGAAGATAAGTCTGCTGCCTCATTTAAGGTTTCATTTTTACGGAGGCTTAACGGAACGGGTTGCTCTTGGAGGAGGCCAAGTTTTTGTGTTCCGCCTTTTTCAAAGGCTTCGGCTTCCGGTACATTTATAGAATCGATGTCAAAGCCCGCAAGCTTAAACAAGAGGCGCGGGTCATGATCTATTTCTTTGGCAAGTAAAAAAAGAACAGCCGCCATGTGCTTGCAAGGGTCTCCCGAATCGGGGCAGGTGCAGTCCCTTTCGATTAAATTCCAGCGGGCAGGAATGAGCCTCACTTTCTTTTTCTTTAAGGCTTCGATGAGGGCAGGGCTCATAATTCCCGCTCTAAGGCCCGCAAGTTCAATCGGATGTTTTTCTAAGATTGAGCGGATTGCGGTTTCATTTGTTTTTGAAAGGGGCGGGAATTTAAAATACACATGGTACCAAGGAGAATAGTTCCCCTTTACCTTTGCTCCCGCCGTTTGCCCGTTTACCACAAGAGAATTTACCTTCCCTGTGTTTGCATAAGTTTTCCCTCTGGACAATCGGCCTGAATCATCATAGGCCTTCAGCATCTCCAAAAACCATGCACCCCAAGGTGTAGTCCCGTAAGTCTGTCTTGCCATAGTGAAGAGTATAGCAAAAGAGGAGAGGATTTACAATTGAGTTGATATTTACAATTCTTTTCTAACACGGTAATCAGTTTTGTGTCTCAGTATTGATTTGGGGTAAAAGTTTATTGCCGTGAGATATTAGTGTATGAGTACCTTTCAAAATATGCTAATCTATGCTATAATACAATAAGAGAGAGGTAACAGCTGTGAGTATGGCAAACCGAAAATATAAAGATCCCGTTTTTGTCTACCTTTTTAGTAAAGACGAAAATCATGGGATATAATAAATATGTTAGTTGCCGAATATTAATATGATATGGATATCGCAGTAGAAAGAGAAAAAATCTAAGAATTAGTATACGGCAAGGTTTTTCTGGTAGCTCATATAAAGCAAAAGGTGAAACGGCAAAGAATTTACTCCAGTTGGGACTGTCGATTGAGAATATAGCAGAAGCTACCGGTCTCAGCGAAGAAGAAGTAAAAAGCATTTGAAACCGGCTCCATTCGCGGCGGTTTTGAATAGGCTTTTTTAAAAAGGCGGTAAGGTTTGGAACACGGCGGGGTTTTGTCCTATAAAAAAAAGGACGAAGTTTTAATTGATTTTAGCAGTAATATAAATCCTCTGACGGCACCTAAGGGCTTAAAAAAGGCCTTAAGTGCATCTTTTGATAATCTCTTGGTTTATCCCGATATCCGTTACCGCTCGTTAAAAAAGATAACGGCTCAATACTTAAAATGCAGACCTGAAAATATTGTTTTGGGGAATGGGGCTGTAGAAATAATCGATAATTTTTGTTCAATGTTTAAACGAGTTGTTTTATGCACGCCTTGTTTTTCGGAATACGGATTGAGAGCTCTTGTTCATAATAAACCGGTTTTGGAAATCCCTTATCTTTCTGATTTTTTGCTAAATATTGCCGGCCTTGAAAAAAAACTGAGGGCAGACGATCTTCTCATCTTGGGAAATCCGAATAATCCCACAGGCTTAAGAATAGAAAAAACGGCTCTTTTGAAAATTTACTCTCTTGTAAAAAAGGCAGGTGCTTTTTTACTTTTAGATGAGGCTTTTTACGAGTTTTGTCTGCCTGATTATGACAGCATCAGCCTTTTTAAAAAAGACGGCTATCAAAATATCTGTATAATAAGGGCTACAACTAAATTTTTCGGCCTTCCGGGTATACGCCTAGGTTATGCCTGCACTTCACCCGATACGGCAGCTGCTCTTTCTAAAATCGAGATGGCTTGGCACATAAACTCCTTTGCAGAAGCTGCCGCTCCTGCAATTTTTTTTGATGAGGATTTTATAGAAAAAAGCAAGGCCTATATTCAAAAAGAAAGAGCTTTTTTGCTTGAAAATATCGAAAAATACGGAATAAATGGAGAGATAAAATTACAGGCTTATAAAAGCCAGTGCAATTTTATTCTTCTCAAAGTTTTGAATGCAAAAGATGAGGACGCCTTAAAGTTTTTTGAAAAAAGGGGAATCTTGATAAGAACTTGCAGCAGTTTTAAAACTCTCGGAGATAATCATATCAGAATTGCAGTCCGCTCTCATAAAGATAATTGTAAATTTATTAAAGCAATTAGCTCTAAAGAAAATTCTCCATAAGGCTTAACCGAACTTCAACATTTTTATCCGTCTTTCTTATTGAATATTACCCCTCAAATTGTTATATTATATGGACGATTACAGGAGTTATGATAAACAATTCGGCTGAAATTCAGCCTCATTGTTTATCTG
>CAJPPE010000055.1 GCA_905372345.1 uncultured Treponema sp.
GTTCTTATATTATTATACATCAAAAAATTCAAAATACCAAGCAAAATTAAGAAAAATTGTAAAAATTTTTCTCACACTAATCAGAGTTTTTCTATCTCTTCTTTTCATTTCAGAACTTTCTGCTAACATCTCCCTCACCTCCTGATTATCGGTTTCGATAAATTTCAGCTTAGATACACTAAAGGGTACAGCCTTTTCCCCTAATTTTTTTAAAAGATACCCATAAATTAAAAAATCTCTAATGCTTTTTTTCTATATGCCGATACTGGTTTTGAGGAGTAGATTGCTATGGAAAAACATTCGGTTGCAGCAGACATAAAAAGCATTTTACATGAACAAATCGATTTAATCGATAATATCTATAATTTGCAAAAGGCTATGTACCAAGGTGTTTTGGATAGAGACTGGCAGGAAAGTGAAAAAAATTTGAGTTCCTTAAATGAGGCTTCCGTAAAATTTTCGCATTTGGATAAGAGGTTATACGGACTTTTGCAGCCTGATGAGGATAATCCTCAAGAATTTGACTTTTACATGCATACAAAGCAATTTACTTCATCGGATAAAAAAAAGATCGATTCTTTATATGAAAAACTAAAAGAAAAAGTTTTTTATTCAAAGATTGAAAATGATGTCTTCTCAAATTATGTTTCACATGCTCAAGCCTTGGTTAAGGGCGTGGTCGATATTATTTCGGAAGAAAGAAACGGAAAGTGTTATACGGCGGCAGGAAAACGGGTTAATACGGAAATAACAAGCCTCGTTTTAAATGAGGTCTTATAAGGAAATAAATGGAGGTTATAGATGGCGACATTTGATGCAATAGAATTAGGAAAAAGGAGTTTGTTTGCTCACCAGCAGTCGATTCAAACGGCAGGTCACAATATTTCGAATTCTTCGACAAAGGGATATACAAGGCAGAGGGTAAACCTCGAGGCTTTTGAGCCTATTTACAGGCCAGATTTAACAAGGGCTGAAACTCCCGGGCAAATAGGACAGGGTGTTACCATAGGTTCGATCACCCGATTGAGGGATGAACTTTTGGATCAAAGAATTATAGGGGCTACCGATGACCTTGGTTATTGGGAAACACGAAATTCTTATATAGCCCTTTTGGAACAGGTTCACAATGAGCCCGAAGACATTTCCGTCCGAACCCGAATGGATCAATTTTGGGAGGCTTGGCAGGAATTATCGCTCTACCCTGAGTCGGATGCTGCCCGTCAGGTTGTCCGCACCCGAACCGAAACCTTAACGGATGCCATTCATCATCAATTCCGCGGTTTACAGGGCATAAGGGACATGGTACACGGCGACATAGAAGCAACCGTAAAGCAGGTTAACGACTTAACAGGCCGAATAGCCAAACTAAATGAAGAAATAGTTAAAGTTAAGGCTATGGGGGACAATCCCAATGACTTGATGGATAAAAGAGACCTTTTAACAGAAAAACTTTCTTCTCTTATTGATATTTCCGTAGATAAAAGAGATGAAGACGAAACTTATGTCATTCATACGGCCGGTTTGGAAATAGTACAGGGAAGAACACACCGAACATTCGATTTTAAGGCCTCAACGGAAAACGATAAATATGCAGATGTTATCTGGGAAGATTCCGGTAATTTAGCTCATTTTGAATCGGGTAAACTGGCCGCTTTGATTGAGCTTAGGGATACGGATATTCGGGACGAAATCAGAAAACTGGATACCATGACAATGAACTTTGTCGATTTGGTAAACGATGTACACAGAAATGCTATGAGTCCCAACGGAAAAACAGGCATCGATTTTTTTAAGGAACAATATTTTATAAACAATACCCTCGGTAATTTTGACAGAAACGGCGACGGAGAATATGATTCTTCCTATATCTTCAGAATTACAGGCACCAACACCCTGGATCCGCGTGAACAAATAGGCCTTGAAGGAACTTTAACCCTTTCTTCGGGGGACGGTATTGTGCAGGTACCCTATTATTCGACGGATATGGTTTCAGATATTGTAGAAAGAATTAACAGATCAGGCTCCGAAGTTGCTGCTTACCTTGACCAAAACAATAAACTTGTTTTAAAAGGTATGACAAGCCTTGATAAAGAAAATCCTGACTTTGTTATCCGTCATATCGAGGATTCGGGAAGATTTTTAGCAGGCTATTCCGGTGTGCTTTCTCAGGCCGGGCCGGAAGGTGCCTATGATTGGGGAAGAGCAAATGCAGTTGATGTATTGGCAGGAGCCCAATATGCGGTTTCTCCTATAGCCCATCCTTCAGGCTGGATGGAAATAAATCCCGTAATCAAAAGCGATATACAAAATATAGCTTCAGGTTATAAAGGCCCCGAAGGTGTTGCCTATCCGGGAGATAACAGAGCCGCTCTTGCAATAGCCGCAATCAGAAATACTCCCGTAATGGTAGGGCACTCGGCCACCTTCGATGACTTTTTTGCCGATACTGTAACCGAAATCGGTCTAAAAGGCGAACAGGCAGAAATGACCTTAAACACACAGATAGCCATTGTAAAGGAATTACACGATATGAGAGATTCCGTATCGGGAGTAAACATAGACGAAGAACTATCGGATATTATCAAATTTCAGCACGGATACAACGCTTCTGCAAGATTTATTTCGGTAATCAACGAAATGATAGACACCGTTATAAACAGAATGGGTGTCTAGCTTTTAAGTTTTGGAGTAAAATATGATGAAAAGAATTAGTACGAATATTCAGCACACGGACAGCAATTTTTCGATGAGGAATCAGGAGTCGAGACTTCATAATCTAAATAATCAGATTCAGTCTCAACGAAGGATAAACCAGCTTAGAGATGACCCCGTCTCCGCAGGACACTCGGTAAGATACAAGTCCTACCTTGCCCGCCTCGAAAGGTTTGAAAAAAACACAAAAACCTTGAGAGATCAATATATGTCGGCCGAAACCTATATGAATAATTCGCTCCAAGTTGTTCAGCGTTTAAGAGAGCTTTCAGTACAGGGAGCAAACGGAACCTATACGCCGGATGACTTAAAAGATATGGCAGCCGAGGCCGATGAACTTTTAAAAGAACTTGTTCAAAACGGAAATGCCGTAAACTCGGACGGTGTCAGAGTTTTTTCAGGAACAAAAAGTTTTACCGAGCCCTTTGAAACCGTAATGGGAGATGTGGACGGAGCAGGTTCCGCCCTTATAACTCAGGTAAGATACAACGGCACGGTCGATTCAAAGGAAGTTGAAACCGATGAGCTTTCTTTTATGAGAGCCGATCAGGCCGGTAACAGGGTATTTTGGGCCGAGAGGCAAATTCTTATCTCGGAAACCGATGCCCGAAACTTTGTCATAAAAGAAGATACAAGCATCGAGGTTGACGGGGTTGAGATTCCCTTAATTGCAGGCGACAATGTTTATGCAATTATGTCAAAGATAAACGATTCGGGAGCCGCAGTACAAGCAAGCCTTGACCCGATAACAAGCGGTTTAAACCTTACAACTACCGATGCCCGCCAGCTTTGGCTTAGAGATGCTGAAGGCAGCACCGTTTTATCCGAATTGGGCTTGATAAAGGCCGAACAAAGACCTCCCTACAATTTGGCAAATTCGGTACGCGTTTCGGGAGGCTCTCTTTTTGATGCAGCCATTGCCGTCCGCGATGCCTTCCTTTCGGGAGATCAAGAAGCCTTGGGCGGAAAGGTTTTGGGAATTCTCGATGAGGGCATACATAATCTTACTACAAGAATGGCCGAAACAGGTTCCAAGTATGCAAGAGCCGAAGTTATCTTGGCACGAATTGATACGCAAACCTTAAATGTAACGGCAGCAGAGTCGCGCGAAGCCGACTTGGATATTACAAAGGCGATAACCGACCTAAAAATGTTTGAACATACGCATCAAGCTTCTTTAAGCGTATTGGGAAGACTTTACAGGGATTCGCTTTTAAACTACTTAAGATAAAATAGGATGGAATTTACGATGGAAATTAAGACAAAAGCTATGGGGCTTGTTGAGATTCAAGATGAACAGATAATAGAATTGGTTGCCGGATTTTACGGATTTGAAGAATTTCATAAATACGCCTTGTTGGACTCGGATAAGGAGCCCTTTTTTTGGGTTCAATCCCTTGACGATGAAAATTTAGCCTTCATCGTTATCGATCCCTTTTTGTTCAGGTCCGATTATGAGCTGGATATAGATGATGAACTCTTAAAGCCTATTGAGGCAGAATCTCCTAAAGACCTATTGGTTTTTGCCCTTGTTACCATTCCTGCTGCGGGAGGCCCGATTACGGCAAATTTGCAGGGGCCTCTTATTATAAACAAAAAGAATAAAAAGGCTTTTCAGGCTGTCTTAAATGACGGAAAATGGAATACCAAACACGATATTCTTGCCGAATTAAATGCGGCGGGGAGGAACTGATGCTCATACTTTCCCGTAAAACAAACCAAAAAATACTTATCGGAGATGATATAGAGATTACCATAATCGATATTCGGGGAGATCAGGTAAAGATAGGTGTAGATGCGCCGCCTTCGGTCAAGGTTTTCCGTGAAGAAATCTACCAAGAAATCCAAAATGAAAACAAGGCAGCCTTGGTACGCGATACAAAACTTAATTTACCTGAGCTTCATATTAAAAAGAAATAGGTATAACATTAGAATACTCTGCTATGAAAACAAATAAACTGCTTATATATTTTGTACCGGTTATTTTCTTAACTTTATTCGCCGCAAGCTGTTCAAAAATTAATGATTTTTTTAAACAAGATAAAAAGGACTTGCCTGACCGGACAACGGCAGAAGCAGGGCCGCGTGTTATTGCCGGCACAATGGCCATAGTCGAAATTTTAGACGACCTCGGCTATAAAAATGTTGCAGGCGTTCCTTCAAGCCGTCACGCTATGCCTGAGCTTTATGCGAAGACCGAAAAAATCGGAATGCCTTTGCAGCCGGATATCGAAACTGTAAAACGCCTGAATGCGGATATCTATTTGGCCTCCCTAGGGTCAAAGCCCAGATTGGATAAGATCTTCCAAAACCAAAACATAAAAACGGAATATGTCGATTTTAATTCCTATGAGGCATGTTTAAATACTATCAGACATCTGGGGGAAATAACTGCAAAACAAAAAGAAGCGGAACATATCATTCAAACGATTGAATCAAAAACCCTTGAAGTACGCCGCTCCATTTACGGCAAAAAAAGCCCCAAGGTGTTGATGCTTCTAGGTTCTCCTAAAAAATTGATGATGGGAACAAAAAACTGCTACACAGGAAGCTTGATGGAAGTTTTAAAAATTCACAATATCGCAAACGATATCGGAGACTTCGACAAAGCATACATTCCCATAAATATGGAAGAAATTGTAAAGCATCAGCCCGATGTCATCATACGCCTTACCCACACAAATTCCGAAGACACCGCCGAGAGCCTCAGGACCGAGTTCGCAAAGAATGAAATTTGGCAGAAGGTAAAGGCCGTAAAAGAAGATAAAATCTATGACCTCGACAGTAATTTATACACTGTTTCACGGAATATTAAAATGATACAGACTATCGAGAATTTAAAAGAAATAATCTATGGAGAAACCGAAAATTAAATTCTAAAGGATAAAAAATGCCGGATAAACGCCGAAGAAAAATGCTTATATTTCTCTTTATTTCTTGTATTCTTCTGGCCTTATCCGTTTTGGCTGCAATCTATTTCGGAAGCACAAGGATTCCCATCAGTGAGATTATAAAAATCATATTCTACCGTGAAAATTCGGATTTTTCCATAATTATTTGGGACATAAGAATTCCCAGAATTATTTTAGCCCTCATGGTCGGAGCAAACCTTGCCGCTTCAGGAGCCCTTCTCCAAGCGGTTGTTCAAAATCCCTTGGCAGAACCCGGAATAATAGGCATTTCGAGCGGAGCAAAGCTGGGGCTCTTACTTGCCCTCTTGATTTTTCCGCAATTTGTTACGGCAGCCCCCTTATTTGCATTTGCAGGAGCAATGGGGGCGGCAGTCTTAGTTTACCTTTTGGCATGGAAGGGCGGAGTAAAAACCGTCCGTCTTATTTTGGCCGGTGTTGCAGTAAACGCTTTTTTTGCAGGAGTAAGCTATCTTATCACAATCTTAAACAGCGATAAAATTCAAAACATCATGCTTTGGCTCAGCGGAAACCTTTCGGGACGCAGTATGTATGATGTTAAGCTGATTTTACCCTACTCCCTCGTAGGCCTTGCAGCCGCCCTTACAGTAATTCGTCCAAGCAATCTCCTCTTATTCGGAGATGAAAAGGCCGGCAGTTTAGGCCTAAACATTACAAGAAGCCGGATTCTAATTTCGCTCACCGCCTCCTTTTTGGCGGCTATTTCCACCTCCCTCGTCGGAGTCATAAGTTTTGTAGGCCTTGTAATTCCTCACATCGTAAGACTTATCACAGGTCCCAACTATAAATATCTTTTACCCCTTTCGATATTAAACGGAGGGATATTTTTACTGATAGCCGATACCTTTGCACGCACAATAGCAGCCCCCATAGAATTACCTGTCGGCACCCTGATGGCCCTGGTCGGCGGCCCTTTTTTCGTTTATCTTTTACGAAAGAAATAAGTTAAGAAAAAACAATATCCAAAATATAAAAAAATCTGCTTGACGAGTTATCACTAAACCTATATATTTAAAAGGAGCATTTCAATTATTAGGAGGATTTGCATGAAGAAATTTTACAAAATTTTTATGACAGCCGTTGTATTTTTGTTTATTACATCGACAATTTTCATAAGCTGCTCTAAAGAGGAGGAAATTAAGGAACCCACAAAAGAAGAAAAAGAAGCCGGATGGCGTTATTTTAAAGCCATAGGATTTAAACTGCATCGCCCCGCATTCTTTGACACCTACGGCGACAATGTTAATGCAGACAGCAGTGTCGGAGAAGAAGACAAGAAAACCGATGAAGTCATATACAAAGTTTATTTGTATGAATTTGCTTCCGATGAATTAAATGAAAAATATGACGCAATCGTAAGCGACAAAGAGTTAAACCGAGGGCAAAAAATCGAAAAGATACAAAAAGAAGTAGATCCCTATCTTAAACCGATTTATAAGCTCGTTGTTTTACGCACCCCCTTGATAGGTACAAAAACACTTGCCGAACTTACAGGCCTTCCAAATAACGAAGTAATCAGAAAGACAAAAGAGTTCACACAAGTTTTAGCTATCGCAGATTTTAATGCCGAAGACTTAAGTGAAGAAGCTGCTGAAATTTATAAAGATATGATTTCGCAAGTCAAGCCCATCATTCCGACCATTCAGTGTACCGATCCTATTTCTGCTGAAGCTGCAATGATGAAAAATGTAAAAGGCTTAACCTTTGAAACTATTGACCTTGAAGGCAACAAAATAACAAGTGATATCCTCGCAAAATACGATGTTACGATGATAAATATCTGGGCAACATGGTGTCCCCCATGCAGAGCCGAATTACCTGAAATTGGCAAACTCTATGAAGCTTTTAAGGACAAGGGTTGTAACATAATAGGTATTACCGGTGATGTAAGCCCTGATGCACAAGATGCCCTTCCCACAGCCAAAGAATTAATTTCCAAAGCCGGATGTAAGTACACTGTGGTTCAATACAATGACACATTAAAGCCTATATTGGATAATCTTTCGGCTTGGCCTACAACTATATTTGTAGACAAAAAAGGAAATATTATAGCATCTTCCGTTAATGATATCATCATTGGAAGCCGCGATCTTGCAGAATTTACCGAAGCTATGGAAAAAGCTTTAAAAGCTGTAGGCAAATAAATGAAAAAGAAAATAGCGGCAATACTTGTTATTATTTTAGCATTAAGCTTTACCCTTATAGGAATATACCGCGGGGAAACCGCTGTAGTCCTCAAAAAGGCTGTAAACATATGTATGGAGTGTATAGGAATTGGCTAAACAAAACAAACAAAAAACACTGAATAAAAAACGCCATGCAATTCAAGCATTAGGAATGTTGGCAGTAAACGGAAATCTTATAGGCTTTTTAAAGGGGCAAATTTATAAGGGCCCTATGAAAAAAGTCTGTATGCCCGTTTTAAACTGTTATTCATGCCCGGGTGCTTTGTTCGGATGCCCTATCGGCTCAATACAGGCAACCATTGGAAGCAGAAAATTTGACTTTGCTTTTTATGTGGTAGGCCTATTGTCGCTATTTGCAATAGCCGCAGGAAGACTTTTTTGCGGCTATATTTGCCCTTTCGGATTTTTCCAAGACCTATTGGATAAGATTCCCTTAAAAAAAATTAAGGTTCCGCAAAAAGTAAACAAGGTTTTAAGGTATCTAAAATACTTTATCCTTGTCTTTTTTGTCTTTGTTCTCCCCTTTGCCTTGCAGGATAAATACGGACTGAGCGATCCTTATTTTTGTAAATATATCTGCCCGTCAGGCATCCTATTCGGAGCAATTCCGCTTATCTC
>CAJPPE010000056.1 GCA_905372345.1 uncultured Treponema sp.
AACTCCTTATCGAGAAGTTCCAAACCTGCAATATTCTCAGGCGGAATGTCTAAGATACATTCCAACAAATCCTGTAGTACGTCCTTGTTTTCTTCCACTCCGAATACACGCTTAAATGCGTAGTCGTTGCGGAGGGTTATTTTAAACAATTTTTCCATTTTTACCTCTCACAAAAATTATTTTAAGAAAGAAAAAGTCTCCCCTTTCATAATTATTGTACGAAAACTTTGCAATAGATAGTAAAATTTGAAATAGATAATGAATAAATTCTAACTTGACTGTCTGCAAAAATAGTGGTATCTTTAACCTATCACATAAACATAAGGCGGTAAATATTATGAACGAAAAAATTACGAAGGCTTTAAACGAGCAGATTAACAAGGAAATGGAATCGGCTTATTTGTATTTAGGTATGGCTGTGCATTTTGAAGCTGAAGCTCTTTTGGGTTTTGCCCATTGGATGCAGGCTCAGGCTAAGGAAGAAATGGATCATGCCCTTAAAATATACAAATACTTATTTGAAATAGGAGCAAAACCGGTTTTAGGAGCTATCGGAGCCCAAAGTACCGAATACGGAAAACCGGTAGATGTAATCAAAAAGGTTTTAGAACATGAAAAATTTGTAACGGCTTCTATCACAAGCCTTTACGAGTTGGCCCTAGCCGAAAAAGATTATAAAACTCAAGCCTTCTTAACTTGGTTTATAAATGAACAGGTTGAAGAAGAAGCCAATGTTGCAGCTATCTTGGATAAGTTTAAGTACATTGACGGCAATACAGGTCTTATGATTCTGGATAAGGAACTAGGTGAAAGAGCTTAAATTCTAAAACACAAAAAAAACCGGCTTCTTGAGGCCGGTTTTTTTCTAACAATTTACTTGCCGGTAACTATTGCAATGCCGCTGCTTGCACCTATCCTGGAACAGCCCAAGCCGATATAGATTTCCGCATCTTCGCGGGTACGCACTCCGCCTGAAGCTTTTATTTTTGTATCTTTTTTTAAGTATTTTTTAAATAACTTTATATCTTCAACCGAAGCACCGCGGGAGCCGTAGCCTGTCGAGGTTTTTATAAAATCCGCTCCGGCCTTTTCGATAATTGCACAAATATCCGCAATGTTTTTTTCTTCAAGATAACAGGTTTCGACAATTACTTTAAGAAGAACATTTTTTTCATGGCAGGCCTTTGTGACGGCACTCACCTCATTTTGAGTATATTCCAAATCTCCTTCTAAAAGTTTCCCGACGTTTATAACCATATCAATTTCTTCCGCTCCGGCTTCAATTGCTTTTTTGGCTTCTTCTACCTTTACTTCTGTTGAAGAAGTTCCAAAAGGAAAAGAAATAACGCTGCACACTTTTACATCGGAACTTTTAAGCTCCTTGCTTACTAATGAAACATTGCAAGGGTTTACACAAACTGAAGCAAAATGATATTCCTTTGCTTCATTACAAATTTTGATTATATCCTTTTCGGAAACCGTCGGTTTAAGAAGGGTATGATCTATATATTTATTTAATTCCATATTTAAGCTCCTAATTTAAAAGTAATATATATTTTCCCTTTTGTCCAGCTATTAAGATATTATGCCAATAATTTATCAACACATTATTCGATTTGTTTTATCAGGTTATTGATTTTTCCTATACAGGCGGAAGCGAATCCTTTATCAGGCAGCTGAGATGAAACTATTCTAAGATAACCCAAAACGTCTTTTAAAGTTTTATCTGTGGAAGTCTTGGGGTCTATTGTCTTTTTCAAAGCACCTCTTACATTTAATAGAATCATTCTGCGTTTTAGTCCTACATCTCCTGATAGTTTATTTATTACGTATTCCATTTGAATACGCTCATTACTAATAAGAAAATCTTTTAACTCGACAGCAGGAAGATTATCCAATAAATCGCGCAAATAAACAAACAGTTTAACAATTTCTTCACTTTCAATTATATCCAACTCTTCTTCAAATCGAGGAGATTCTTTTAAGCTGTGAGGCAGAACCGAGATATTCGGTTTTTCGGAAACATCATTTACAATTTCATCAACAGACTCAGCATTATCCAAATCATCACCAAGAGTTAAATCAATCTCATCAAGATTAGACCGATTCGAAGTTTGCGGAGACTCTTCGTATAAGGGACTTTTAGCCATCGGCTTAGAAACAGCCTCAGATTCCGGTGTCATTTCGATTTCTTCATCTTCCGAAATAAAACTATCTGCTGCATCCGGTTTTGCGGCCCCCGGTTTTGCTGCCGAACTAAACTCCTCATTATAATCCGGCTCGGGTAAACTTGATTTCTGCTCCGGCTGAGGCCGGGATTGAGGTTCAGATTGATACGGCGGTTCAGGTTGGTATGGCACCGATTCATTTGGCACAGCCGAGGCCGGCGAAGATTGAGGCATAGCCGGCTGTTTTACTTCCTCTTTTTTTGAAGTGTCTTGAAGCTGAAACTCTTCTTCGGGTATATCATTCTTGCGAGGTTTATTGGAAGCCGGCTGATCTAAGTCAAGAGGATCATATTCATTTCCAATATTCGGACTGTCATCAATAGGAGTATCCATATATACCAAATTATCTAACGAGTCTTCATCTTCTCCCCGATCAAAATTTTCATCATCAGCCAATTCCATCAAATCATCAAAGGGCATCTCCAAATCCGGCATATCTTCAAAACTTTCGCTGAGAGTAATTTCATCGTCATCTTCAAAATTTAATCCTCCTGCATCTTTTAGATCTTGCTCAAGACTTATATCAACCTCTTCCTCAGAAGGACGCAGCTTATCAAGATTTTTACTAAGGATTTCATCATCGCCATAAGACTTAACAGCCTCTTCATATAATTCCAAAGATCTGGATAAGCTGTTGATATCATCGTCTTCAGTTTTGTCTGTTTGAATATCGACAATTTCATTTGCAAGCCGGACAGCTTCTAAAGTATTACCTTCTTTTTTGTTTAACTCTACAATTGCAGCAAGAGCTTCCGTGTTCTTTGCATCATTTTTTATAATCTTATTATATTCATGTTTGGCCAAGTCATACTTTTTCATTTGCTCATAAGCTTTTCCTAATTTTAGCCTAGCCGAAACTTCTTGAGGTTTTTCATTTAAATATTTGATGAGTTCGTTTGCCGCTTCTTTATATTTATCATTATGAAAATACAAATCAGCAAGTTCTGCCCTCATATTTATTTCGCTTGGAGAAACTTGAAGTAGGTGCTCAAAAATAAGCTCTGCTCTTTTAGTATCACCTAATACCGAATAAAGCTTACCTTGCATTTTAAGAATATCTTTATCGCCTTTGATTTTCGCACTTAAATAATTTAAGATTTCTTTTGCCTTTGCATAATCTTCAAGCATCAAACAAACTTCTGCAGTGCTCAATAATAATTCTTTATTATCAGGATATTTATCTTTATTACTTATTAAAATATTATAAGCATCAAAATATCTTTTTTGAGTCTTCAGCAAATTAGAATATTCGAGGACTGCAGGCAAAAAATTTTCGTTTAAAGCAATAGCTTTTTTATAAAAGTCTTCGGCATTTTTATCGTCATTCGCAGCCTCATAAAGTTTTGCCAATTTTGTAAAATTGCCTTCAGATTTACCGTTTGAATCTATAAGCATTTTACAGGTTTCAATAGCTTTTTCAAATTCTCCTATTTCTACATAACAATCGGCAATGGCCGTAAGTGCTTCATCCCAATTAGGTTTTGTTTTTATGGCTGTTTGATATGAATTAATCGCTTCCTTATAAAGTTTTTCTTCTTTATAAAGCTCTGCCAAATTAAAATGTAAAAATGGATGATTGGGATCTACTTTTAATCCCATCTTATAGGTTTCAAGAGCTTTCGGATAATCTTTACACAAAAAATATGCGCTTGCTAAATGATTATATGCAAGAGCATCATCCGGTTTCATTTCCAATACATCTGTAAAACATTGTATTGCATGTCTATAATCACCCTTTTGTTTGTATGTATTGCCTAGGTTATAAAGAGTTGTTTCATTTTTAGGGTCTATAGCTTTTGCTTTTTCGAGGATAACTACCGATTCATTAAACATGTTAAGGCGGCGGTAGATAACGCCCATATTGTTTAGAATATCCAAATTATTGGGGTTAAGCGAATCGAGTTCTTTGTAGACCTCCAAGCCTTTTTTTATATCGCCTGATCTGACATATAATTTTCCCAAAAGACTTTTTAATTTATAATATTCCTCAGGCGTACTCTTTTGCTTTTTAAACTGATTCAATAAAATTTTTTCTGCAAAATCATAGTCACGAGATAAAATAGCTGAATTAGCCTGCTCAATTATAATGTTCAAATTACTCGACATTCTTTCCTTCCTTTTTACTTTGCAAAGGACGAGCCCATGCTTCTTTTGATGTATCACCGGCATGTTCTCCGTTTTCTTCATCATAAGCGGCTACCGCAAAAAAGTATATTTTGCCGTTTTTTAAATTTTCTATTTTATAATTTGTTACATTTCCTACATCAATCGGAGAGCCTTCACCGAAGTATTCTCCTTTTTTATTTCCAAAATAAATTAGGTATCCTTTTACATCTATATCTATAGAAGGAGCCCAAGATAATTCAACCGATGAATCCCCAGCCTTTGCAATAAGCTTTGCAGGCGGAAGAGGAAGATTATCTTTTTCATACTCCAAAGAAAATGAATGAATAAGGGGCGATTTAATGCCTTCTGCATCAGGATAAATATTGCAGGCAATCTGAAAAAAGCGTCCCGAAATATTTTTTATCTTTTCATTAGGTTTAATGCTTTTCCATTCAGGATAGCTTCCGTTCCAATTAAAAGGATTGTCCGCGGCCCTGATAAAAAATTCCGCATCGGTTTGTTCGGGTTTATCGTATAAGGCTTTTAAAACAAGAGGCTGTGATTTATTTCCTCCGGTGTCGATTATATTTGTTTCTATACGGCCGCCGTCTTGAGGGTATTTTTCAAACAAGGAAGATATTTCCCAAGGCATTCCGAATTGAGAAAAAAAGTTTGTAACTTTTAATTCATCCATTAAGCCGGAATAGTTTAAGCCGATAAGCACATCCGATGAAGCTCCCAATGCCGAATACAATACTTGATTACTTTCTTTTCCAGTATCGGTCATATAAACAATGGCTTCGGTTTTTCCGTTCATCCTATATTCCAAAAGGCCTGTATTTTCATCATAGGTAATAAGGTGATGACTCCAAATTTCTGGGATTATGTTTGACTTTCCTGAAAGTCTGATATCCAGCCCCTTATTGTTTTTGTCCTGCCAAATATTTAAAAAAGACCATTCGAGTTTATTGTTAAAAATACTTGCCGCAATATTTTGATACATTGTTTTTCTGCCCTCGACTAAGGAAGTCCACCAGCGTAAAATTGTACTTCCGCTTTCCGTTGTCTGAGGGCATAGCCAGAATTCTATTGTAAAGGATTTTAGAATTTTAGTGCCTGCAAAAAAAGAAGTCTTTGAGGGTTTTAATGTCAAACTTTCATTATTGGAATTATAATGAAAAAGAGCCGCTCCTTCTCCGATTTTTGCCCTTTCAGCACCAAGATGGATAATCGATGAATTAGCGACAGTATAATTTCCGGTTTCTTCAATTGTATCCTTAAAATCGAAGCTAAGGTACATATCCGTAGTTTCGGTAATATTTTGAACAGCAGAAGACAATCCCAAAGATTGAAAGCCGAATTTTCCGTTTCTTTGTTCTATATTGCGGGAATAGACAAGATTGTTCCAACCCAATTTTCCGCCGAAATTCAGTACCGCCTCTTCAGAAAAAGCGGAAATTAAGAGAATATAAAAAAATACAAGGCTCACAACAGAGCTTTTTCGCAAATTCAGTTTAAATTTACACATAATCTGCACTTATTATCGGCAAAAAAGCCTCATATGTCAATAAAATAACCGAGTTTTTATAGATTTAGAATATTTTTTGGCAATGATTTAATCAACAACCCCGACGCGAGTGTCGGGGTATTAAACCCTCCGTACGAATAAAAAACCGGCCTAAATTAAGCTTTAACTGCCTAATCATCCAGCCGGTTTAAAACTGAAAAGACAAAATCTTTTCTAAATTGAAATATTTAGTTAGTTTTTTTCTGTGTAAGTTTCATTATAACATAAAAAACCGCTCCGACTACAAGACCGCCTAAACCGAATAAAATCTTGTCCCAGCTTGAATTATATAAAAGCCAAAGGCTTATTCCTACCGCCAAAAGGGAAACAACATAAACGCCGGGAATTCTAAAAGAGCCTTTCATACCGCGTTTTCTGAATACTAAGATTGCAAGACAGGTCGGTATATATTGGGCAAATCGGGAAACAACCGAAATTGCAGCAAGTTTTGAAAAACTGCCCGTTAAGCAAACCAAGGCTGTCAAGGCGGTTGTTAAAATAACCGAAATATAAGGAACATCTTTTTTATTTCTTTTAGTTACAAACTTGGGCAAAAAACCGTCGTCAGCAAGAGCTACGGCACTTCGAGGAGCTAAGAAAGAAGAAGCAACATTTATTCCGCCTATTGAAACCAAGGTTCCGGTTGTAACAACGGCTTTTGCAACGGGACCTAAAAACTTTGCAGCAGCATCTGCAACAGGAGCCTCGCTTGCTGTAAGTCCATCACCCAAAATACCTATGGCAACTACTTGAATAAGTATATAAAAAACGGAAACACCGCTGATTACCAAAACAATAGCAAGAGGAATATTTTTTTCGGGCTTATCCATATCTTCAGCAGCAACGGCAATAGATTCAAACCCCGTAAAGGCATAAAAAATTAAAAGAGCAGCAGCTCCAAAAGATGTTGTAGTTAAGGCAGCTACCGACTGCATAGGTTGAAAATTATCACCTTTGATAAAAAAGATACCTAAAAGAATAAAGAAGATAAGAGGTACTAATTTTCCTATTGTAATAACATTGTTTACGATTTTTGAAATTCGTACTCCAGCAATGTTCATCAATCCTAAAAACAAAAGAATAGCTACGGCTATAACGCTTCGCCAAAAAGGTGTTGCAGCTAAAGGAAATACACTTCCTAAAGCTGTGGGAAAACCTACAGCCATTGCAGCCCAAGCGATAACCATTATTGCCCATTTCATAAAGCCTACTTCAAAACCGACGAATTCTCCGAAGGCTTCTTTTGCATAAACATAAGGGCCGCCGTTCTTTTTAAACAAGCCTCCTGCTTCAGCAAAACAAAGTGCAATCAAAATAACCAAAACGGCATCGAATAAAATAACTCCGATACTCGATACACCGACCAATTTGGCGGCCTTTCCCGGAAGCAAAAATATTCCGGTACCGACAATGGCATTTACGCCAAGAAGGCAAATACTTAAAAGTCCTAATTTACCTTTATTTTCCATTTTCAACTCCTTATATTGAAATATGATAGATAGATTAAACAGCCGGAATCAGCTAACAACGATTTATAAATTCTTTAAATAGATCCAATGACGCCTTATGTACGGCCGCCGTCATTTCAGGATGGAACTGAACTCCCATCATAAAACCCTCTCCTGTGTATTCGATGGCTTCAACCACGCCGTCAGGCGCATAAGCCGTAATTTTAAAATCCTTTGCGAGGTCTTTTACAGCCATGTGATGATAAGAATTAACCATATCTTCCTTGCCGAAAACTTTTTGCATAATTGAATTAGCTTCGGTCTTGATAGAATGAGTGCGTTCCTGCGGGCGGGCTTTTTGAATATGCTGTATTTGAATATCTCTTTTTATTAGTGAAAGATCTTGATAAAGTGAGCCGCCGAAGGCAATATTTAAAATCTGCATTCCCCTGCATATCCCCAAAATCGGCTTTTTTAAAGCCTTAGCTGCTTTGATAAGTCTCAGTTCATAAACATCCCTCTTAGGAAGAATTTCTCCAAGACAGGAAAGCGGCTCTTCATTAAAAAAATGAGGCTCGACATCATGCCCGCCCATAATGATAATCCCTGAAAGATTTTCAAGCTGTCTTTGAATAGCATCTTCATCATCAATTATAGGGAGCATAAGGGGAACTCCTCCTGCAGCCAGCACCGCATTTACGTAGTCGGCATTGGTGTACATTCTTTCATAACCTGCAAAAAGACTTTGCGAGGTTTCATAAAGGCAGCTGCCTGTAATTCCTATAAGCGGTTTTTTCATAATAAACTCCTGTAATAGTTTTGAAAGGATTAAAAATCCTATTGTATTCGGATTACTTCCACTTTAAAAGCTTTTTTATTTTTTTCCCGTATCGGTCTTTTAAAGAAGAATAGATATAATTTTCGCCTATCTTTGCGGCAATTGCAATTTTCATGATGGATTTTTTAAGATATTTTATTTTTGCCGACCTGTAAATAAATAAGATCAAGTTGATTATCGGCAGTATAAGTATGACAACAAGCTGAGGAATACCGATAAATAACGAAAGGACTCCCAAAATCATAGGA
>CAJPPE010000057.1 GCA_905372345.1 uncultured Treponema sp.
TAGTAAAATAAAAAGAACGGAGGATTTACTTATGAGAAAGCTATTGGTTTTTTCGTTTTTTTTGATTATGGTAGTTTTTGCAGGGTTTGCAATTGAAGTTGACAAGCCTGAAATTGATTCTGTAAAAAATAAAACTATAGAATTTATTAACTACACAGGCTCCCATGATGCTGTCGATAGTGTTGACACTATTCGTGGTATAGGTTCAAGTCTTGCAGGTGCCGTAAAAGCAGGCCGTGCAGGCGATATGAATAGATATTCGGTTATTCATTGCGTCGACCCTGCAGTAAAAGAAGGCCTCGATGCGGATATCTTCATTATCGGAAAAAATGCCGCTGTTGATCATATCAGCAATGTAAGGCTTATCATCGCAGGATATTTGAAAGCCGCCTACGGATATTCCGATAAAGATGCGGCAACTCTTGCACACTTTGTTACAATCTATAATGCAGTTTACCGCAAAAATATGGACTTTTTTAGCCAAAAGTACAAACAGGTTGTTACAAAGAATTTGACAAAAGAAAAAGCCGGTTTAGCTCTGCGTTATGATGAATGGCCGGGTCAAACCCAAATAGTTATTCCGCTGACAGACCAAAAATACGCCGGCACTATAAGCTCTGTAGATACGACTTCTATTTCCGATAAAAAGGTTGTCGAAAAAATGCGTGAAGATGATGGTAAAGACATTGAAAAACGCAAGGAAATGGTTGATCTGAAAGAAAGAGAAAGCGGAGAAGCCGCTAAGCGTGCAGAACTTGCAAAAAAAGAAGCCGATGCAAAACAAAAAGAAGCGGATAAGCAAAAGAAAGAGGCCGCTGAAAAGCAAAAAGCCGCTGAAAAGCAAAAGAAAGAAACCGAGCAAAAGCAAAAAGAAGCTAAAAAAGCTGAGGAAAAGGCTGCAAAAACAGGAAAACCTGAAGATAAAAAAATAGCCGAAGAAAAGAAGAAGGAAGCCGAACAGGCTCAAAAAGAAACCGAAAAGAAGACCGAAGAAGCTGAAAAGGCTAAGGAAGCTGCCGAAGAAGAGCAAAAAAAAGCAGATGAGGCTAAAAAAGAAGTAAAAGAAGAAGAAAAGATGGCCGAACAAAAGACCGAAGAAGCTCAAACCGATAGAAAAGACATTGCTTCCGATACACAAAAAATCATAGAAGAAAAGAAAGCTGAGAAAAAGGCTGAGGGAGATGCTGCTATTGCTTCGTCAATTCCCGGTTATGGTTTAAAGGTTGTAGATGAATCAAAGATGCTTTCGGAACTGGTTCTTTTGGATTTAAAAACGGAAGAAGAGCTTAGAACTTCGGGAATCAATACAATCAGAGGAAGAAACCTATACATTGTCGGAAAAAATCTTATGGCTATCGCCGGTTCTAACTCCGGTAATGCCGTAATAGCCCTTGTACTAATAGATTCAAAATCCCTTGAAATTGTTAAACAAAGTCAAGAGAATATTGCAGCTGAAAGCGTTTTGATCAAAAACGGAAACGATTATTATTCAGTAATTGATAATAACGGAAAATACTTCATCGGACGCTATAACGATAAACTTGAACTTCAAGCTAAATCTGCCGTGGAAGTTTTACCCTATACACCGATCACTTTAGGCGATAAGGGCTTATTGGTTCAAGACAAAAAGAACGCTATCAGATTACTAAAGTTTACCGATTTAACCAATATAGTCGTTTCTGAAGAAGATTCAAAATAAGGAGTTTATTTTATGGCAAACGAAAAGAAAAAGTATCAAATTTTAGGAATGCCTCTCACACTTTTCGGCATTATTTCAGCAGTTGTAATTGCTGCAACATGGTGGAATAAGCTGCCCGGCGGAATGATAGGGGCACTACTTTTGATGATGGTACTTGGTGAAGTCCTAAACATTATCGGAGACAATACGCCTATAGTAAAAACATTCTTCGGAGGCGGGCCTATTGTAATTATTTTTGCCTCCAGTGCACTTGCTTATTATAATGTATTGCCTGAAAATATATTAAAAAATACTTCAACTTTTATGAAAAGCGGAGGTTTTTTAGACTTTTACATTGCGGCTCTTATTACGGGTTCTATTTTAGGAATGGACAGAAAACTTTTAATTAAAGCAGCAATACGATATTTTCCATGTATTATAGGCTCTGTAGCTCTTGCTTTGGTTTTTGTTTCGGCCGGAGCTCCTATTTTTGGAATGAAGGCAACGGAAGCTATTGCTCATATTGGAATCCCGATTATGGGCGGAGGAATGGGAGCCGGTGCGGTTCCGATTGCTCAAGTTTTTGCTTCAGCATTAAAAATCCCTGCAGAACAAATTCTTTCCAAACTTGTACCGGCCGTAGCCCTCGGTAATGCTCTTGCTATAGTCGCAGGCGGTCTGCTTGATAAACTCGGCAAGGTTAAACCTTCTTGGACGGGAAATGGACAGCTTCTTGCAAGCGGAACATTTGAAGTTCCTAATGATGAAGAAATGCAAAAACAGTTTTCATTACAGGATTTCGGAATTGCAATCGTTATTGCAACAGCTTTCTTTACATGGGGAAATATAGTCTCTAATCTATTTAAACTTATCGGCGTAAATATTCACACCTATGCTTGGATGATTATAAGCGTTGCTGTTGTAAAGGCTGCAAATATCTTACCAAAGAACTTTGAAAATGCTTGTGCTCTTTGGTACAAATTCGTCGCAAAAAACTTTACCGCAGCCCTCTTGGTCGGTATCGGCATTGCATATACAAACCTTGGAGACATTATCGGAGCATTCAGCATTTCTTATGTTGTACTTGTACTCTTGGTTGTACTCGGTGCAATTATCGGTGCCGGAATTATAGGAAAACTTGTAGGCTTTTATCCGATTGAAGCTGCTATTACTGCAGGTCTTTGTATGGCAAACATGGGAGGAACGGGAGACGTTGCCGTTCTTACGGCCTCAAAGCGCATGGAGCTCATGCCCTTTGCTCAAATTTCATCCCGCTTGGGAGGAGCCTTTATAATCCTGCTTGCCTCGTTCTTAGTCCCGTTGTTTTTCGGCGGCTAATAAGAGTTAAGCTTTTTATAAATCTAAAAAAACCTCCTGATCCTTAAAGGACTCAGGAGGTTTTTTTTCATGCGGCTCTTATGTTCTGCCGTAAGGCTCTCCTATCAAAAGCTCACAAATCTGTTTGGTTTTTTCGTCCGCATCTTCTTTTTTACCGCCTTCTTTTAACCTGTTTAATTCAGCAAGAATTATTGTATGATTTTCAGGACTTACATTGAATTTAAGACCGAAGAAGATGCCGAAAAGAATCATAAAAAGAGGCATTATTATAAAGGAAATCTTTACGCCCTTTAAAGTCTTCTCCTTTTGCTGCGGTTTTTGAACCTGCCCTATACCGGAATATTTAAAATTAATCTTATCCAAAAGTTCCTTCAAATCATAAAGGTCATCTTTTGTATAAAAATCTTGAGGTTCGATTTTTTTATAAACTTCTCCGGATTTTATATAGGAAGATTCTATCAAGAATTTTTTATCAATTTCATTGAAGTCTTTTTTATCGAAAGAAGAAAGTAAATTTTCAAAAACATCTTGAGGAATTTCGTCAAAGTTATCTTTTTCTTCCTTATACACTGAGCTGATAATCTCATCAGTGCTTCGGCTCATGTATTTTAGATGGAAATTCCCGTCTTCCCGCAGAGAATAATACTTGTTTATATTCTCAAAATTTTCATTATTTTTTACAGCTAAGTTTTGAGCTTCTTTAAATTGCTTTTGAGTCAAAATCGAGGGGACGGGGTTTTTATAACCTATACCGCTTAAAACAAAGCCTATTGTAGTCATTATCACCAAACCTAAAAAAAGTTTTCGGGTAAGAGTCATAGCTGCAGAATAGGTTCCGGCTCGATTTTCTCCGCTCATAAGTTTATCTATGTCAGACAAAAAAGGAAGAAGCTGATGAGGAATCAAATTATTAGCCGAAATTCCGACACCCATAAGCACCATGTTCAATATCAAAAATACCGGATTTGTTTGAGGTGTATGAAAAGACATAAGAACTATGGAAACGGCAAAGATGATTAGGGCTGTAACATAGACGGGCTTGTGCCCTCTCTTGTTTATTATGCGGTTATGAATGGGAAGGGTCGCCATCATAGTCAGTAGAAGAGCCCCTTGGGCTATTACAAAAACACTTCCTCGGTTTAAATAATCCACAATATAGAACAAGACCAAAGACATAACTATATCCAAAGCTCCGTAGGAGCAGACATACATCGCAATATGAATTCTACAAGACTTACTTTTAAAAAGGGATAAAAAGTTTTTTATAAATTTAACGTCCGATTTTTTTTGGCTCTTTTCTTCCGGCAATTCCCATGTTTCAAAATAAAGAGGAATCCATGGAAGAGCAAAGATAAGGGCAAAAACTATACTCATCACAAAGTAGCCCATCATGCTGCCGTGAAAGGCATCGATAATCGGCTGAGCCAAAAGCCCGCCCAAAAGGGTAGCTATAAAAGAAAACATAAGGCGGGAACCGTTGAGCTTATTTCTTTCGGAAAAATCTTTAGTTATCTCGGCTGAGAGGGCCGCATAGGGTATGTAGGAAACGGTTGAAACGGTAAAAAATATAATATAGGCGATCGTATAAAAAATGAATTTTCCGGCCTGACTTTCGATTCCGGTTGGGAACCAAATTATGATAAAGGAAAGTGCAATTGGAATAATTGATACCAAAAACCAAACCCTTCTTTTCCCGAAACGGTTTTGCGGAGTATTATCGGCAATGTAACCCATCATAGGATCCGATACGGCGTCCCAAAATTTTCCGATTGCAGGAATAAGCCCTGCCAGAACAGGATGAAGTCCTATTACATTTACCAGATAGTACATCGCAAATGTAGTAACAATAAAAAAACAGCCTCCGCCGTATAAATCGGCAGCCCCATAGGCGAGGTAAGTCCGCCAAGTCATCTTTTTTTGCTTATTTAACATAAGGATATTATACAATAGCTTTTAAGGGAATGCAAGCGTAAGTTAAATATTAAATATTTACAAAAGAACCTTGTTTTTAATTTTAATTCTCTTGTAAACGCAGGTCTTTTTGGAGAAGAACAAGCTCATTTAAAAGCAGGCGAATTAAATGCTATGGGGATTTTAGATGAAGTTTTCCATTATGTTTTAAGGCTTTACCGTCAAAATGTTGATGCCGATTTTTTTGTTAAAGGATATGAATTTATCGAAGAAGAATTTAAAAATAAAAGTCTTCATAGCCTCGATTTTTTGTTAAAAGAGTTTTGCAAGGATTTTCCTCCAAAGGAGTTTATACGGATAAGCTCTCCTTAGATGAGTGGTTTGAATCAAATGACGGGTCATCAAATGTACCCAATAAATTGCTTGCCTTTGAAGAAGTATTTTTTAAAACCTTTTATTACGATAAAGAAAAAGAAAGCTTAAAAAGTATTAAAGAAAAAAACAAGACCCGTGCTTTGTGCTTTAAAAATTCTATAGATTGCTTTTTATATCTTTGTTCAAATGAGCTTTCTTTAATTGATAAAAATATTAAGGACGAAAGTCTTAAAACCCAAGAACGGCTCTTTATAAATGCTCTTAAGACCTTGGTTTTTGATACAAAAGAGAATGTGCTTTTGTATACGGCAGGTCTTTTATTGTCGGCCCTGTTTAAATTTTTTCCTGAAGAAAAGATTAAACTGTGCCGTTTTGATTCTGCTCTTACCGAACTGCTTTGCTCTTTCGGGCTTCCCGAAGTAAATGCAAAAAGCACTTTGTTTTTGTTAAACCGTTTATTTTGCTTGACTGAAACTGAGAAAACTTTTTGAAAATATGAGTTCAAGAAAGGATTACGTTAAGAACTTTATGGATTTTTGTGTACATGATGAAGTAATAAAAAAATATTTAGGTTTAAACGAGTGGGACGGGGAACTTTGGTTTAATAAAGAATCTACCGAGAGGCTGGTTTTGAAAAATATTATTGATTTTTTAAGCGAAAAGGCCTAGTCTTTTTCGGCATTTTCCTCTGCATATTTTTTAAATTCCTCCTCACTCATCTTATCCGAATAAATCGGATAAAGGGCTTCTACCAGATCTTCAAGTGTGGGGAATTTGGCTCCATCAAGTTTATATGACATAAAAACTACCTCTCCATGTATTGTAGCATATTTTCTATTTCTTTTTTAGAGGGCTGTATCTTTTTTATATTTTTTATAGGTTTATCCAAACCTTTCATGTATTCCGGTTGATTAGGTTTTTCGCCGCAGGCCTCTTCAACTATATCGGCTTCAAAGGCCGGATGATCTTTTGAAATAAGAACAATGGTTTCAGGCCCATTATTTTTTAAAATTTTACTTTTTATGGCGGCTCCATAGGCTGCAGCCGTCGAAGTATCTATCATAATCCCATATCTTTGATAGGCCTTTCTTATAAGCTCCTTATAGTCTTTAGGATCTACCTGTTTAGGAAAAATCAAGGCCTTCATAATTGCCGGGCTTATTTCAAAAATCTGTTCCAAGCGCTCAATATTTGAGGGGCTTACAGGATCCGCGGCACTTCTTTGGCTCAAAGGAATTTCCATAGTTTTGCAAAAGCAGTCTCCGTCCTTGTCTACGGAAAGCTCAGGTGTAGAATCCGTAATAAACCCGTTTAATGAAAGGCCGCTCTTCCATGCAAAAAGCCCCGCCGAAAGGTTTCCGTAATTACCGGAGTGGAGGGCATAATAGATTTCGCCGAAGCTATGCTTTTTAAAGCGGGTAAAAGCATAAAAATAGAAAAATATTTGTGGCAAAAGTCTGCCTATGTTTACTGTATTTGCCAAGGTAAGGCCGTATTTTTCTACAAGATTTCTGTCAAGATATACGGATCTTTTTAAGTTTTCGACATCCTTTACATCTCCGTCACATTCTACGGAGTAAATAGAACCTCCGTTTTCGGCTAGATATTCTTCAGGTATACCGGCTGCATAACCTTTGGGGTGTATTAAAAGAGTCTTTACTCTTTTTTTGTTCCAAAAGGCAGCTGCCATGCTTTGCCCGTTTTTCTTGGTTCCTGTTCCTAAAACTATGGCTTTTTTATCGGTTATGGTTAAAATATGTTCAAGAACTGAAGCAAACCATAAAAAGCCGAAATCCCTATGGCAGCCGGTCGGCCCGTGAAAAAGGTCCAACAAAAAGAATTTTTCATCCAATTGGCGCACCCTCGGACTGTAATTTCCAAAAGCTGAAACGGCAATACGTTCCGAAACTGCAGGGCTGAATTCTTCCCGTAGGATTGCAGAGGTTAAGGCTCCCGCAATAGATGTAAAACTTGAAGTTTCGTTAAGATGATAGACCCAATCGCTTAAATCCAAGGCTTCTTTGGGTATATAAAGCCCTCCGTCTTCCGGTATGCAGTTTGTTACTGCCTCATAAAAGGATACTGTCTTATTGTTGTTTCGTGTACTTACTAAATCCATGCTTTTCTATTGTATCATATTTAAGATAAAATTCTATACTTTTTTATAAATTTTATCGGTTTATATGTCATTTTTGCTTGTCTTAGGCCCTCATCGCCTAAATCCTGCTCTCTGTTTATAAATTCTATGTATTCAGGCAGATAGCCTGCAAAGGCATAATTAATGTACTGAAAACTTCCCTTATAAGAAGCTAAAGCTTTTTCAAATAAAATAACGGCTGTTTTATTGTTTTGCGTTATTTCTGCAAGGGTCCAAGCCACAGGTTCATCCCATACATAGAGAATAATGCCCATCATCGAGGTTCTGCTTAAGATTGATAGGGCTTCTAAGGCTGCTTCATAGTCGGAATTTTCAGGATTTGAGTCCGGTTTTGTACTGTTCCATTCTTCAAGGACTTTTTTGGCATCTTCGACATTTTCTAGGGTGAGAGGTTCGATTTTTATTTTGTCATAAGATTTTTCAAACTTGTTTATGTGGGTCTTTTTTTTATGAAAATCCTTACCCTTTAACTCGGCTAAATCCTTTCTGAGATAAACATAGTCAAAATTATCCCTGTCTTCTTCGATTTTTAGTTCTTTTAGAAAAGGCAGATTGAATACATTTGTGTTATTATCCAAAAAAGATTTTGAAAGAATCATCCATTTTTTATATTTTGCCAATAATTCCTTTGTTATTTCGACATCTACTGTGCAGCATGGGGTTATAAAAAAGCTTTCGCCCTTATATTCCCCTATTATTATCAATAATTTTTCGGTTTTTGTTACTTGATATTTATAATTATGTCTAAAAAGGTATAAATTTAAAAAAGTCAGCTCCGAGATTCCGTCAGGAAGGCTTTTTAAGTAAAATTCCATTTCGGACTGCATATCCGGCGAAATGGGTGCAAATTCAGGATACTCTGGTATACTCATGTATATATCCTACTATTTTTAAGCAAAAACGGCAAGAGATATTAAAAAATACTTATAT
>CAJPPE010000058.1 GCA_905372345.1 uncultured Treponema sp.
GGCTACCCCGACTACAGCTTTGTCTTTCTTGGCTTTCGTGTGGCTTGTCGCCCCTAGTGTTCACACATTTTGGCGGAGAGGTACTCAAAATCGGACATCCGTGTCCGATTTTGAGTTTCGAGTTTTGCCTAACGGCAAAACATCGCAAGAATGGAACCACCGCCGTCCATGGCGGTAAAGCGGTGAAACCGAACAGGCAAAATGTGTGGTGTGGTGCACGTTGCAATCAGTCGGTGCAGGAAGTATTGTAATAGGATTTTATGCCGGTAATGCTATCGGCCGAATGTCAATGGCTTTAAACAGCATCAAATTTTTCAAATCAACAACCTCAATGCAGAGTGTCGGAGTTGTTGATTTATAAATCTTTCTCCATATCCTTCTGCATTATAATCTCATCTTCGTCTTTGTCGATTTCATAAAAGCCGAAATTTTCATAGAGGTGTTTTGCTGCTATATCGCCTTCAACATAGCAAAGAGGATTGTAACATTTGAGGCTGCAAAATTTTTTTGTTCTTCTTTTATGGAAAGAGAATTGATTATTCTCCAATTATCGGGAGTGACCTCTTTAAATTCAATGTTATAGAGAGTAGGGTGGTTAGTTTTCATGTGACAGCTTTAAATTCCCTTCATAATCAAGATCGCCGTCCAAACAGAAGACTTTGAAAATTGCATTCTTATCTTTTTTGTTTGCCGGATTATTTAAGCTGCCGCCGGCTGCGGGATAAAATGGAGTGTTTGATTTTGCTTTTATACATTCTTCCAATTTGTCTATCTCCAAGAAACAACCTATTAATTCCGCTCTGTAATTTTTATGATACCAATCTTCATCCTCGTATAGAGCATATTCTTTTAAAGACATTTCTTTATATATCAAGCCGTATTGAAGATAGGCAATATCTCTGTCCTGATAATTTATACTCTCGCTTGTCGATATCGGAGCATCATTTAAGTCTTGATATGTAACTTTTCTGTTTCCGATAATTTTATATTCGCCGTAATAGATATTGTTATCCATAAGGGGCTGTGCGGGGAGGGATAAGTTTTTTTCCAATTCGTCAAGATCAATGTTGATGCTGTCGCTTATTTTATGATAGACCTTTACAATTAAAGCCGTTCCCATCAAATTGTTAAGACCGTAGTTTTTATTCTTTTTAAATTCGGGTGTTTTTCTTAACTTAACAATATCGATTAAAATTTTACCGAAGCCGTATTGCCGTCTTCCTATTTTAAAAGCAAAGATATCCCCTTCCTTATATTTTTGATGCTCTCTTTTTTCATTTTTAAAATTTTCCAAATCGGCTAAATCTTCTTTCGATGTTTCCTTTATCCATTTTTCGATCCAAGAATTCAGGGCGGAAGCCTTGCTTTCTTCTAACCTTTCGGAATAATATGTTTTTTGTGTGGTGTAGTTTCCTATGCAAACATATCTGCTTTCAAATGAAAAATATAAGCCTATTCCTCTAAATGATTGAGTTGCCGTAAAGTTTAATTTTTTCGGTTTTCCTTTTGCCGTTTTAGGAAGTACAATAGTTCTGTTTTCGGCGGTTGTAATATCAAGCTCATTTTCTTTATAGTAAAAAGCCTCGCCTTCAGAATTCGATACCGATATTTCTTTTTTGATAACATCGCCGTCAAAGTAATAGAGGGTTCCTTTTATATCCATTACTTCCCAGTGATCTTCAATCGGATTTAAACCCAGATATTTTCTTTGTTCGTTGGTTAAAACAAATTGTTTAGTCATATTTTTAATCCTCAAGCCGGCAAAACTTTATATAACCAGTCTTTCCAAATATGAAAATATTTTAGAAACAGCCTGCTTGTTCTCTTCGGTCATGTTCATAGCTCTATCTATCTCGCTTGCAATAAGCTCCGATTTTTGATTGATCTCATTCATGTTATTGCTTATGTTTTTAGAAATGTCTACAAGCCTCGTCATTTCTTTTCCGGCTTCGGTGTTTCCTATAAGCATTTCTTCCGAACCGCTTCTGACTTCAGATGTTATCTGCATAATATTTTTTATTGCTGCAAGGATTTGAGAACTGCCCGTGTCTTGTTCATTCATAGCATTCATTATTTCATTGTTTCTGTTGTTGACAAGGCTAAGAATATGCATTACTTCCGTAAACTGAGTTTCGCCCATAAGAGAAGATTTGGTTACTTCTTCTATCTGATTTTTTAATTCCGTTAAAACGGTTGTTATTACCTTGCCCTGAGTGCCGGACTCTTCGGCGAGTTTTCGTATTTCATCGGCAACAACAGCAAAGCCCTTTCCTGCTTCTCCTGCGTGGGCTGCCTCAATTGCTGCATTCATTGCCAGTAAGTTTGTTTGACTGGCTATGTTTTGTATGACCGAAGTAGTTTCTAAAAGGCCTTCGGATTTTTCGCTTAGGGATTTTACAAATTCGTTTGTTTCCGAAATAGATTTTCTTCCCTTTTCGGCTGCAATATTTAATTCTTCCATAGAACCTAAGTTATTTTTTAGAACTGAAGTAATGGACTTTATATTTGCCGTCATTTCTTCGATGGCAGAAACAGATTCGGTTACAGCAGAAGATTGGTTTATAATATTTTTATCAAGCTGTTCAAGATTTCTTGCAATTTGTTCCAGAGTGGATTGAGTTTGCAAAACTCCCGAAGATTGGTTTTGAATACTGTTATTTATTGAAGAAATATTTCCGGTAATTTGATCCACTACATTTGAAGCTGTTGTCATATTCGATAAAAGGTTATGGGCAATATCTTGTGAGGTGTGACTTGAAGCTTTTACGTCATTAAAAAAATTCTTGTTAAAGTCTAAAAGTACATTAAAATCTTTTATTAAAAGAGCTGTTTCGTCCCGTGAGTCTGCTATAAGAAAATCTTGATTATAGTTTCCTAAAGATAGATTTTTTATTGCAGCTTGTAGGTTTGATATTTTCTTTTTGGTCGATTTAGTTATAAGAACTATATTTATTATTGAAAGAGTTATTCCATAGATAAAAAGAGGAAAAACCTTTGTCAAAAGCTGCATATAAATATCATCGCTTTGTGTTCTAACTAAAGGAGCCATTGTAAAAAAAGAAGTTGACAGAATACTTAAAATACTTACAAGTGCAGTTCTCCGTGTCATAGAAAGGTCCAAATGCTTTTCTTCAACCGGTAAAAAAACAGCCCATTTTTCCAATGCTCTTATCATAAAAGAACCGAAAAATATCCCAATTAAGAACATATTTCCCATAGTTATACTCATATATGAAATGAATGTTCTTGTTTGAGAAATTAGACCGGATTCCAAGGAAGTAAAAAACGGTCCGAAAATAGCAATCATCAGCGGGATGGTAAATGCAATTTTTACATATAATGAGATATTCTTTTGTGCCTTTATAGGGTTTTCTTTCCAGTTTACTATTGACGGCATTATAAATTTCCATTTGATGAGGGGGTTAAAAATAGATGTTATCATTATAACTGCAAAAGCCTTAGTGCTGAGGATATTCATAATGTTTCCTGAGCTGCCTACAATACGGTTGGTTAGAATGGAAGATAAAATCCACGCCAAGTTGGTTAATAAATCAAATACCAATATTTTTTTAGACGGACTATAAATATCCTCATTTTTTTTGCGCATAGCATACTCCTTCTATATTTTTGAGATGTTTAATTTTACTGTAAAATGCGTATTGCGGAATTTTATTGGGAAAAAGAGCATGATTCAGTAGTTTTGTTAGGCTACCATATAAATAAATTTTAAATAGGTAAGTTACTTGAAAATAGATAAATTTTCAATTTTTTTGCCATTTTGTGATGCCCGATCTCAAAAGTTTGAATTCCCGTATTATCAAAATAGATATGGGTATTGCACTCAATATTTCAATTAGAAATGTACCATAATAAATCCCTGCAATACCGGTAAATACAGGAAGGATTAACATTACCGGAATATAAAACACGATTTGCTGTAAAATCCCCAATATTGAACTGAGCTTTCCTTTGTTGACGGCAGGGAAAAAAGCTAGGGCAAAAAAGACTATGGGCATAACCGGAAGAAGGGCCATGTAAATCCTAAAATAGGAAATATTTTGAATGTTTAAGTGAGGATTTTTCATCATCAAGGAAACCGCTGTTTGAGGGAAGATAAGCATTAAAATCCATAATGGAGCTATTAGAACAATGGCTGCAAATACAAATCTCTTAAAGGCTGAAATAAGGCGTTCCATCTTATCTGCTCCAAAATTTATTCCTATTATGGGGGAGAGGGCAAACATGAAGCCTCCTATCGGCTGTAGTATAAATGAAAAGATGCGGGTAATGATTCCGTAAAAGGCAATGTCGTCCTGTGAGCCGTAGTGGTTTAATACATTTAAAACTAAAAGCATTTGGATCGTTCCCATAAACTGCATTATAAAACCTGCTAATCCCATCGAAATAATCTTAGATATAATTTCGCCGTCCATTCTGATTGTAAATATGGAAACAGGAGAATCGATTTTCTTTTTTGCAAAATAAACTGTATCGATGACAGCCTGTACTGCCATACCGATATTTGTTCCTATGGCAGCACCTTTTATGCCGAAATTAAAAATTACCATAAGTGTATAATTTGCACATCCATTGACAAGCAGGCTTATCCCCATAATTGCTGCTGCGGTTTTCATTTTTCCTTCGGAACGGATGAGGTTATTAAGAGCAATGGCATATATCCAGATCGGAGTGCCCCATAAAATGGTACGGTAGTATTCGCCTCCATGTATTAGAGCCTTGCCTCTGCCGCCCATTAAAAAAAGAGTTTGTTCCGAAAAAAGAAATCCTAAAGTCATTACAATTACACTTATTACAAGTGTCAAAAAATTGACATTGCCTAAAATCTTTTTTTGAATATTTTTATCTTCCGCACCGATTGCAATACTTGAAAGAGTTCCGGCTCCCGAGCCGATGAGAATACCTAAACCTATTATTGTTATGAGTGGAGGCAAGGCTACTGAGATACCCGCAAAGGCACCTTCTTCGGCAAAATGTCCGACAAAGATTCCGTCCAACACATTGTTTGCTCCCAGTAAAATCATTGCAATGACGGCAGGCCATGAAAGATCAAAGATGACCTTCCACAAGTTTCCGTTTAAAATAAATTCTTTTTGCTTTTCATTTTCCATAGTGTAAAATCCTTAAATCATATAATGCGGAATTTAGCTGTCTTTGTCAATAGTTTTTTCTATTCTCAAATCAATTCTTGACAAGAATCATGTAAGCTGTTATAATTCTGAATGTTAGCTTATGCTTACGAAAGGAGGCCTTAATTGTTTAGGTTTATCATAAAACGAAAAGTATATTTTGTGCTTTTTTTTGTTTTAAGCGGAATCGATTTGTTTTTTACGATGAAGCTTCAACTATGGAAGGGGCAGCTTCTTGATCGGCCTTAGGGAAAACCGCTTATTCTCTTTATACCTTGATGCTCTTGTGTTTAGGGGCGATGGTCTTTGCCTCTTTATTTTCTTATCTTTACAGTCTTGTAAAATCGAAACTTGTGGTAACTGCCGAGGCCGATTTACGGAAAACTTATTTTGATGCTCTTCTTAAAAAAACGATGGGAGAATATATCAATATCCCTGAAGGAAAAATAAGTGCCGATTATACGGATAAGATAGATGTTATAAGCGGTCAGTATTTTTATGTTTGGACGGCTTTGATCGACAATGCCTTGATATTCTCGGTAACGGTAATAACCCTTTTGACAATAAATATACAGGCAGCCATTGTTACCGTTCTTTTATTAATGATTCCTCTTATTGTCCCGACTGTTTTAAAAAAGATTTTGGCTAAGGTTTCAAAGGAAAAGATGGAGGCAGTCGAAAAACATTTTTCAGCCGTGAGGACTTGGTTAAAAGGAATTGATATTATAAAAGTCTTTTCTTGTGAGCAATATATAATTTTCAGATACGATAAGATAAACGAATTTTTAAGAAAAAAACAAATGGATGCCATAAATGTAAGTTGTCTTGAGATAGGGGTAAGTTTTTTTGTATCGGCTATCGTTAATTTGCTTATGACGGCTTATTGTGCATATTATGTTTATAAAGGTATTTTTTCTATCGGAGAATTTTATACCATAATGAGCCTAATCGGGATTCTGTCCAGGCCCATGTATTGGACAGCGAATTTATTAAAGACTTTCTTTTCTTCCCGTCCTGTCCGTGATGCAATGATTGAATTTATAGATGCTAAAACGGAAACAGGCGAAATAGGAAACTTAAACGGATTTAACATTGATGCTGTAGGCTTATCGTTTTCATATAATGAAAAGAAGGTTTTAAATAATACCGATTTTACATTTAAGCAAAACGAAAAAATTTTGATCCTAGGGGAATCGGGCTCAGGAAAGTCCACGATAATGCGGCTCCTTTTGGGAATGTATGCTCCGGATTCCGGTTCGCTTACAATAGGCAGAGCTGCTCCGAAAAAAATAAAAAATATTGCCGATATAATTTCGATTCAGCAGCAAGAAGCCTATATCTTTAAAATGAATCTCTTGGATAATTTGTTTTTAGATAAAGACATAAGCGAAGAAAGGGTAAAAGAGGTTCTTGATTCCTTAGGTTTAAATAAGTACACGCAAGATAAATATTTAAAGGAAACCGTCATAGGGGAAACTTACGGTTTTTCAGGCGGAGAAAAAAAGCGCATAAGTATTGCAAGAGCTGTTTTGCATAAACGCCCGATAATGATATTCGATGAACCTCTTGCCAATATAGATAATGAAAATATTGAACGGGTAAAAAAAATAATTTTCGGTATAAAGGATTCTACCGTAATAATTATTTCGCACATTGCAGATGCAGAAATAAAAAAAATGTTTGATCGAATTTATAAATTTGATACAAGCGAAAGGAGATTATATGAAGAAGCTGTCTAATCTTGAAAAATCGTTTATATTTTTTGCTCTTCTATTTTTAATTTTTTCGGCAGCCGCCGTTACGGCTTTTTCATGGCTAAGCGGAAAAATAGCCGATGCTGCCGTAAGCAAGGATATTGAAAAAATAATTATCTTTGTATCTGCATATTTTGTTGCAATACTGGTGAGGGGAGGAGCACACGGGCTTTATTCTTATTTTTTCGGTAGGTTTAAAACAAACCGTTTAAAACTTTTACGGCAAGGTCTTTTTCATTCTTGGGTAAAAGCCGACTATGAAGAATTCTATAATATTGAAGAAGGGAAGAAAATTTCTTATTATCAACAGCAGCTTCCTTCTCTCGAAGGGATATACTATCAATCCTTCTATGGAATGGGACAGATTCTTATGGAAACGGTTTTTGCTTCTGCCTTATTTTTATATGTTAATATAAAATTGGCTATTGCGGGACTCTTTTTTATTTTTATTACTTCGATTATTCCTCAAGTTTTTAAAAAGCTCTTGGATAAAACTCAATCCGAATCCATAGAAAGTGTAAATGAGCACATGGGAGAGTTTTCCGATTGGTTAAAAGGCTTTGAGGTAATAAAAAATTACGGAAGCGAGGGGCGTTTTCAAAACCTCTTAAATAAATCGGTAGAAAAACTGGCAAAAAAACAATTTTCGGTTTCAGCAGCAAATGATGCATCACAGAGTCTTTCATTTTTTGCATCTCAATTAAGTATAATTGCAGTTGCTTTTTACGGCGTTTATATGATTAATAAAAATGAATTAAGCATAGCGGAGTTTATGATGGCTAACGGCTTGGTTGTACAGCTAAGGTCTCAAGTTTATTATATTTCTATGTATGTGAACCGCTTTATTATGAGTAAGGTTACCCTTGAAGGTTATAAGACCTTGATAGTTAAGGAACCGGAAGAAGAAAAGATTGAAGCTGAAATTTCTTCGGGCGATATATCGTTTAATGATGTAAGTTATTCTTATAGCGAGCTGCCTGTTCTTCAAAATGTAAATAAAAAATTTACCGATAAGGGAATACATATCATTTACGGAGAAAGCGGAAGCGGAAAATCTACGGCGATGAAAATTCTTTTAGGTCTATTAAAGCCTAAAGGCGGAAACATAGTATTGGATGGAAAAAATATTCATTCCATAAAAAACAGGTCAGACCTTATTTCATTTTTAGCCCAAGAAGCCGTTTTCTTTGATGATACCTTAAAAAATAATTTAACATTAGGCGAAGATATTGCAGAAGAAAAAATATTCGGCTTAATGGAAAAATTGGGCTTGGAAAAATTCGCAAATACGGAAGCCTTAAATATGGACTTTACCCACATCGAAAACAAATTTTCAGGCGGCGAATTAAAGCGTTTAAGCTTTGTGCGCACCCTCTTGAGGGATACGCCTGTAGTAATTTTTGACGAACCTTTTGCAAATATAGACGCTCAAAATATAGAAAGAGTCGAAGACCTTATTTTAAGTCTAGAT
>CAJPPE010000059.1 GCA_905372345.1 uncultured Treponema sp.
GTTTTTTTAAGCGATATGAATAACTTTGCAGCAATGAACGAGGTATATGCAGAAACGGGGTCGATTATGTCGCCGTCCTTGCAGGCGGCACGGCAGGCTGATCTTGCAAGGATGTGGTGCATGAGTCCTGAAGGATCCTTACCTGAACCTGCAAGGTCTTCTTTTAAGTCTTTTTCCGTGCCCTGCCATCTTATGGGAACCGCCCTTATAATCCAAAGGCCTTTTTTTTCTTCACTTATATTAAAGCCCGCTTTTTGAAGCTCATGGAGGTTTAACCTTATGATTTCGTCGTCTTTTTCGGATTCCGTTTCAATGCGGTAAGGAATTAAAAGCTCCTGCGAGGGGCCGAGGCTTTTTTTTAAGCCTTCAAAGAGGATACGCTCGTGGGCGGCATGTTGGTCTATTATATAGAGAGCATTGTTTTTTTCGACAGCGATAAAGGTGCCGCAAAATTGGCCTAAAAATTTAAAATCGGATTTGGGGAGGTCTTGTGGAGTTGTTGACACTTCCTGAAAAGCTGTCGAGGCTTCAAGCTGCTTTATCGGAGATGACGGCCAATAGGTTTTTGTGCTGTTCTGCCGATAGTCGAAGGTATTGCTCTGGCGATAGTTTTTTGTGCCGGCCGGATTATAGCTTTGGTTTAAATCGGCAGCTTCATATTCAGTTTTTTCAAAATCAAAGCCTTGCGTATATTCTGGTTGATAGCTTTCCTTTAAAAGATCGGAAACCGTTTTTTGTTTATAAAAAGAACTTATGGTTGAGCTTAGGCTGTGATGAATTTCTTTATAGTCTTCGAATTTTGCTTCCCTTTTTGCAGGATGAATATTGAAGTCGACTCTTTCCGGGTCTACATTTAAAAACACAAAGGCTGCGGGAAAGCCTCCGTTGGGAAAATAGCCTTCCGAGGCATAGCAAAGGGCTTGAACAAGGCCGTATTCGTTTATCCGCCTTCCGTTTACAAAGATGTAGATATTCCGCTTGTCGGAACGGACAACCGCGGGGCTTCCTAAAACAGCTTTAAAAGAAAAGCCGTCTCCTTCTTGGTTTATCTCGTAAAAAAGCTCTTCAGGTTCTTTAAGGCTCATGGCTGCAATACATCTTTCTTTTAAGGAAGAATGCGCCGGAAGAATTAGCTTATTTATTCCGTCCGCTATATAACGCATTTCGATATTGTAGTGGGGGAGGGCTTTTTCGACAAAGGTCTGACGGCATTGAGCTGCCTCATATTGAGGACGTTTTAAAAATTTTTTTCGGGCAGGGAAGTTTTCAAAAAGATTTTTAACTTCGACTGTTGTGCCCTTATTTTGGCGGGCAGGAGAAATCTTTCCTAAGGAAAGTTTCCAAGCTGCGGGGCCTTCGCGGGTGGAGGTAATTTCGAGGGAGCTTACCGCCTGCACCGATGAAAGGGCTTCACCTCTAAAGCCCAAGCTCCGTAAGTGAAGGAGGTCTTCAGCCTCTTCTATTTTACTTGTGGAATGGGTATGGGTACAAAGCTCCAAGTCTTCCTTTGTCATTCCGCAGCCGTCATCGCTTACCCTTATTGTACTTATTCCGCCTTCTTCTATTTCCACTATGATTTGAGAGGCACCCGCATCTATCGAGTTATCCAATAGTTCCCGCACAACAGAGGCAGGCCGCTCGATAACTTCTCCGGCGGCTATTTTGCTTGCGGTTTCTTTTGATAAGAGTTTTACGGGCTTGTATTCTCTCATGCCGGCTTCCTTTAAACGTTTTCCGTTATCGTAAACAGGTCGAGTTCCGGCTCTTCTTCGGGCAGTACGGGCTGGTTTAATAAGACTTCAATCTTTCCTTCCATTTTTTCTATATCTTTTTCAAGCCCCTTGGCAAGCTTTATGCCTTCTTCAAAGAGGGAAAGAGCCTTTTCCAAAGGAATATCGGAGGAGCGTATGTCATCGCTTATCTTTTCAAGTTTTTCCAGTCTTTCTTCAAATTTTTTCATAGACAAATACTATCCTTTTTTTTGATGAGGGTCAAGTCTTCTTTATGAATTCCGATAGCGGCGGATAAGCGAAACAATATCATTGACATGATTTATAAATTTTGATAACATGTATCAAAGATTGTAATTTTTAATAGATATAAAATGAGAGGAAAACAAATTGAATAAATAGACAAAAATAGCCGCCGATTACAGATTTTAACTTTCTTTTAAAACTAGATAACTTCTAAAAACTTGTTTTTTGAGGAGTGCTGTAATGGTGTGCCTTTTAAGTTGTAAACTTTTTTCTTTTGTCTAGGAGTTCAATATGTTAAAGAATTTTATTAAGTGCATCTGCACTGTTTTTAAATACGGAGCCTTTCCGGCTGTAGTCTTATTTTTTCTTTCGGTTTTTACCGGGCTGACCCTTCCTTTTACGGTTTTATATACTCAAAAGCTAATCGATTCTATAATTTTATTTTTAAAAGAGTCTGTTGTTTTGTCTTCTGTTTTATGGAATGCCGCTGTTTTAGCCCTCACCATTCTTTTTATGAATCATGTTAATTTTATAAGCAATATAGCCTTTATCTATCTTGAAAAAAAATTGACTTATAATTTATCCGAAACTATTTTAACCAAGATGCTTAAGATAGAATTTGCATGTTTTGAAGATGCTGCATTACACGATGCATTAAAGGAAATCAGGAGCCGGCCTGCAAAAAAGGTTATAAATCTTTTTAAGGAATGCCGTGCCTTCCTTTGTGACAGTATAAAACTTTTTGGGATGGTTTTTATTTTTGCAAGGGTTTCCCCTTGGCTGAGTTTCGGCTTTTTTGTTTTTTTAGTTTTGGATTTTATAAACGAATATATTGCAACAAAAAAAATCCAAGCTATCTATGCTTCTCAAGTTTTTGATGAAAGAGAACTCGAAGATTTAAGCTCCCTCCTTTCAAATAAGGATGCCTTGCCCGAATTAAAAATATTTTCCGCGATTCCTTTTATCGTAAAAAAATTTAAGGATAAGTATAAGGTTTTATTAAAAGAAAGAATATCGATTACCATAAAATCTTACCGCTACATGGGGATTGCTTCCGTAATAATGATAGCATGGTTTTCTTTTTTAATCTTTGTTTTGATTCGGTTAATTATAAGAGGACAAGTATCTGTAGGAATGTTTACAGGTCTTATAGCCTCAATAACGGAAATTTATTATTTGCTTGTATTTATGTCTCAAAGTTTTTGGGGCTTGATTGATGATAATAAGAGTATCGGCTTTTTGTATACATTTATGGACATTCCCCATGATATTCATTATAACAAGATGCGACATGGGGAAAAAATTTTAGAACAAAATATTTTAGAACAAAACATTTTCGATAAAAAAAATGCAATCATTTTTGAAAATGTTTCTTTCCATTATCCTAATTCTAAAAAAGAAGTTTTAAAAAATATTTCTTTTAGGATTGAACCCGGTTCTCACATCGCTTTGGTAGGAAAAAACGGCAGCGGAAAAACAAGTTTGATAAAACTGATTGCGGGGCTTTATAAGCCTTCAGCCGGAAATATCTTTATAGGTTCAAAAAACATAAACTCTCTTTCCCGCAATGCCCTTCATAGGGAGTTTAGTGTTGTGTTTCAAGATTATGCAAGCTATCAGATGAGCCTGCGTGAAAATGCTGCACTGGGAAGTATTGAATTTTTAAACGATGATGAACACCTAAAAAAATCCCTTGCCCTTATTTCCGATGATCCTGTTTTTGATGATCTGGATAAGCATCTTGGAAAATTGGAAGAATCCGGAACGGAGCTTTCGGGAGGACAAAAACAAAAACTTGCAATTGCAAGGGCTTGTGCCGCTAAAACTAATTTTATAATTTTTGATGAACCTACGGCTTCATTGGATCCTTCAGCCGAGAAAGAAATGTATCAAAATCTTCAAAAAATTATAGGTACTTCCAATAGGGGGCGGGGCTGTATTTTTATCTCGCACCGTCTTGCAAGTGCAAAAATGGCAGATGTCATTTTTGTGCTCGATGAAGGAAGAATAATCGAAAAAGGCTCCCATGATGAACTTATAAAAAATGGCGGCCTTTATTCTAAAATGTACAAAGAGCAGGCTTCTTGGTATAAGGATGAGCCTGACACTAATAAAGTTTTTATGAGAGGAAATTTATGAAAAATAATTATCTATACCGTTCTTTTAAATTTACTTTTGGGGTAAGTCCCGTTTTACATATTCTGGTTTTAATTGAGGAGATTTGGCAGGCCTTGTTTCATTCTATTGCAGCTCTTCTTTTAAGCGGTTTTATTGACACCGTTATAGCTTATTCGCAAAAAAGGGTTGAAGCAAAAAGTCTTTTACTTTATGCTTTGAGTTTTGCCTCCCTTTATGTCTTACAGGAATTATGGGCACTTGTTTATAACGGCACAATGAATATCGGAATGTATGAAAAACCGAATAATTATGCCAATCTTTTAATTGCAGAAAAAGCTTCACGCTTACGCTTAATCGAATTTGAAGATGCAAATATTTTAAACATGTATAAGTATGCTAAGGATAACATAGAAAACGAATATGTGCCTTATCTTGTAATGCGTATGATTTATATTTTTTGCCGATTTATCGAAATAGCCTCTTTAACATTTGTAATAAGCAAATTCGATTGGCGGCTTTTCTTTGTTGCAGGCATTTCGGTTATTCCTTATTTTATTACCCGCCTTATCCGCGGAAAAGAAATGTATAAATATAAATCGATTCAAATTCCTGAGGAGAGAAAACTGGATTATCTTTGGTCTCTTTTTACGGACAAGAGTGCGGGAAAAGAATTACGGATTTCAAGATCCGATGAGTACATAAAAGAAAAATGGCTTAAAAAGAACAAGGAAGTTTTTGATCCCTTTTGGAAGTTAAAGAAAAAAGATGCCTTTTCCGTTTTGTTTTGCGACATGCTTTCTTCTCTCGGATATGGAGTTGCCGTTTTTATCTGTCTTTATCTTGCCTTAAATAAAACAATCAGTATCGGAAACTTTGGAGCGGCCATCGGTGCTTTTACTATGATTCAGTTTTGTATGCGGAATCTTTTGGAAGCCTTAGGCTCGATTTCAATGTATGCCGCCCATACAAAACATTTTTTCGATTTTTTGGATTTAGCCGAAGAAGCTCCTGCCGAAGAAACAGCCTCAGAGCTTAAAGGTTCAGTCTCCGTATCAAAAGAATCGGCCGCCGAATTTAAAAAATCGGCCGCCGAATCTAACGATTCGGCTTGTAGTTTAAAAAACTGCATCGAATTGAAAAATGTTTCTTTTTCATATCCGAATAAAGATAAAAAAGCTATTGAGGATATAAATCTTTCCATTAGAAAAGGAGAAACAATAGCTCTTATAGGCGAAAACGGTTCGGGTAAGACCACTCTTTCTAAAATTATTTTAGGACTTTACGAGGCGGACGAGGGTTCCGTTTTTTGGGACGGTACCGATTTAAATTTTCTTGACAAGGATGCTCTTTATAAAAATATTTCTCTTACTCTTCAAAAGCCTGTTCAATATAATTTTAGTTTAAGAGAAAATGTTGCAATTTCAGATTTGAGCAGGATAAACGAAGAGGTAAAAATTATAGAAGCCTTAAAGGAAAACGATGCCGATTATCTTTTAGAAAAAACAGGCGGTTTGGACGGAAGACTTGGGCGTATTTTTAATGGAGCTGAACTTTCCGGCGGGGAGTGGCAGAGGCTTGCCCTAAGCCGCTGCCGTTTTAAAAATGCCGATTTTTTAATCCTTGATGAGCCGACCTCGGCCCTCGATCCTATCGAAGAAAGCCTTGTGCTAAAACGCTTTATAAGCCTTATCAAAAACAAAACCGCTGTAATTATCTCGCATAGAGCTGGCCTGTGCAGGCTTGTAGACAGGGTTGCCATTATGAAAGAGGGCAGGCTCATAGCTTTAGGTACCCATGACGAGCTTTTTTCTTCTTGTGAGGAGTATAGGATGCTTTATTCTGCTCAGGCTGATTTGTACAAGGATTAAAACTGAATTTCTAAGTTTTTTTCATTTATGCCTTGATTAAAATAAAAAAATAATGTATGGTCGTTACAACATTTTGTGAGAGGTTGCTGACATTGGTACCCTTAATTATTTTAAAGGAAGGCGATAAGGCTTCCGTGCTTAAATTTGACGGAACGGGGGCCGAATTTTCCCGCCTTCGCAGTTTTGGAATAGATATAAATACGGAAATTACCGTTGTTACTTCTCAGGCCGATAAAAAAGGTCCTATTTTGCTTTTGGTAAACGGTTCAAAATATGCGGTAGATTATAATCTTGCTTCTAAAATTTTGGTTCGTTTATAGTATTGAGGAGATTGGAGATTTAAATGACTCTTGATGAATTGGAACAAGGAAAAAAAGGAATCATAGAAGATCTTGAGATAAGCGGAATGACTTTGCAAAGGCTTATAAGTCTTGGGTTTACTCCCGGAGCTGAACTTTCGGTTGTAAGAAAGGCCCCGCTTTTAGATCCTTTTGACATTTCCATCTGCGGTTCGCTTGTAGCAGTCCGTAAGGACGAAGCTAAAAAAATCATTGTAAAAGAAGTTTAGAATATGAAAAAAGAAAAAATAAATATTGCTTTTGCCGGTCAGCCTAACTCCGGTAAGTCAACCCTATTTAACATGATGACGGGAGCTCATCAGCATGTTGCAAACTATCCGGGTATCACCGTTGAGAAAAAAACGGGAGAGTATTTTGCTCTTGACCAATCGGTTTTTATTACCGACTTGCCCGGCACTTACAGCCTTACTTCCTATTCACCGGAAGAAAGAGTAACCCGTAATTTTATCCTCCGTGAAAAGCCCGAGCTTTTGGTAAACATTGCCGATGCCTCAAATTTGGAAAGACATCTTTATCTGACATTCCAGCTTTTGGAAATGAACTGTCCTATTGTTATGTACTTAAACAAGATGGATTCTGCAAAAAATGCAGGCTTGCAAATCGATGTCGATAAAGTTTCTTCTCTTTTAGGTATTCCGATAATAGCCGGTTCGGCTAAGAAAAAAGAAAAGGTAAACGAATTAAAAGAACTTATTTCAAGAAGGGCTGAAAGCTCCGAACCGCAAAATCCCTTTATGCTTACCTACGGTAAGGATATGGAATCCTATTTGGAAAAAATTGTCGAAAAATTAAAGGATTCTGCAAAGGACGAATTTTTTTCTATTCCCTTAAGATGGCTTGCAATCAAGCTTTGCGAAAAGGACTCCGCAGTTATCGAAGAAGAGGGTAAAAATTTTACAAACTTTGATTCCATTTTAACTTTTATAAAAGAAATCGAAGCCGAGCACAAGGAAAAACATAAGCACAGCTTTGAAATAGAAATAGCTCTTGCCCGCTCCGCTGCGGCAAAAAAAATCGTTGAAGCTGCGGTTTCAAAAAAAGAACTTGAACAAAAAGCCGTCGAGTCCTTAAATATTAAAAGAAAGATTACCGAGGTTATTGCCGCCCTTATTCTTTGTTTTGTAACCTATGAAATTTTGGATTCCCTCTTTTTGCTTTTGCCGATTCCTATCTTTGCAAATAACATTCTACGCTTGATTCTTAGCTTAGCCGGAGCCTTTGCCTTTACGGGAGGAGCTGCCCTTATCTATACTAAAGGCAGTTCAGGCAGTATAAATTCAACCGACAGAATCGACAAAGTGCTTTGCCACAAGGTTTACGGTCTTTTGATTTTAGTTGAGCTTGTTTTGGTTTTTTATTGGATAACGGTAGTTTTGGGTTATAAGATGACCGACAAGGTTTTCCCGATATTTAAATTTGTGAGAGCAATAGTTTCTCAACTTATTTATCCTGAAGGACTTATAAACGAGGGGCCTTTAAGAGGTTTGTTTTTAAGCGGGATAATTGATGGGGCAATAATGATTTTAAACTATGTCCCAATCTTTTTCTGCTTGTTTGCCCTCATTGCCTTTTTGGAAGATGTCGGCTACATGGCCCGCCTTGCCTTTATCATGGATAGGATTTTACGCAAGTTTGGTTTACACGGACAGTCAACCCTTCCTATGATTCTCTCGGGTGTTATAATGGGAGGCTGTGTTGTTCCAGGTGTTATGTCCACAAGGACAATCAGAGATGATAAGTCAAGATTGGTAACGATTCTTATCCTGCCCCTTCTTAACTGTATGGCGAAGATTCCTTTTTATGTTTTAATTACGGGAATATTTTTTACAAGCTACCAATGGATAGTTCTAGGCGGAATTTCATTTTTTACATTGATAGTCGCCCTTATTGTTGCAAAATATTTCAGCCTCTATGTTGTTCACGGAAAACCTGAGCCTTTTGTACTTGAGCTTCCAGCTTATAATATGCCGACCCTTAGAGGTGTTTTAACACGCACCTTTGAACGCTTATGGAGCTTTATCAAAAAGGTTGCAACGACTGTAGTT
>CAJPPE010000060.1 GCA_905372345.1 uncultured Treponema sp.
CTTTTTATGGAAATAACAGAACTTGAAAAACAAGTATGAAAGCACCATCAAGAAATCTAGGCGATTTTAAATCGGCAAGAGTTCAAGTCTTTACGCCGGAACAATTCTTTATAAAAGAATCAAACTCTTAAATCGACTGAAAGAGGAGGTTCGTATTTTGACGGCTCTCCATAGCGGACAAAAACGGAGGCGGTATCCGAATCGAAAAATCCAGCTTCCGTTAGGCAGGAAGTAAAAAGCTTTTCCAAATTCGTTTTTTCTTTTTGTGAAAGCTCGGAGTCTTCACGCATAAATGTAAACTCTTTATCCTTCAAAGAAAAAATCCAAGATTCGTCTTCGCCGGAATTTTTAAAATTACATCGAAGTACCAGAGACTTAAGTGCTTTTAAGCTTATATCCAATAGAAGAGCCAAAGAACCTGAGGCCTTGGAAGAATCAAATTCTCTGTCAAAGGGGAGGATTATCCAATGAAGACCCTCACCTTTTAAGTGATTTATCATCTCCAAAACTTCATCATCATTTTTTTCTCTGCCACCGCCGAAAATGGCTTCATAGATTTGCGAAAAAAGCTCATCAGAAAGCTCAATGCCCTTGCTTTCGATAAGAGAGGCGGCAAAGGCGCTTTTTTCCTTTTCTTTTAAAGGGGTTCGGCCTGATGCCTTAGCTGCCGTTTTTTTGTGCAAAAAGTTAAAAATGCGGTTTATCGATTTTTCATCAAGGCGGCTTTCTATCGCAGTAAAAAAGGCAAGAATACTTGAAGTCAATTCGTTTTGCGGAAGTCCAAGTTTAGAAAAGATGTCCTTTGCAGAAGAAGAGTCATCTCCTTTTTCGGGAATGAGAAGAACTCTGTCAGAGTCGATGACGACTCTCATTTTCAGACTGTCGCCTTCCTTTAGGCTTCCTGAAACATTCCCCTCAAAAATATTTCCGTTAAAAAAAATACGGGCTGCCCCATCCGTCTTTAAGCTTAAAATTTTAGCGTTTACAATATCGCCGTTTTTTAAGCTCATCGAACCTGAGGCAGCCCGTCTTGAGGCGGTAAAAAAAACTTTTGTACCGTCCGTATAAATCACAAATTTTTTGCCGATTTAAAATTTTAAACTCGAAACTTACGAGTCTTTTTTGGTAATAAGGGTCTTAATCTTAGCGGCCTTACCTACCTTATCCCTAATATAGTAAAGTTTAGCTCGGCGTACTTTTCCGGGGCGTACAACTTCAACCTTAGCAATTCGAGGTGAATGAAGGGGGAAAACTCGTTCAACCCCTACACCGTAAGAATTTTTTCGTACGGTAAATGTTCTTCCGATTCCGGAATTTTTAAAACAGATTACCAAACCCTCATAAACCTGAATTCGCTCGGTCTTTCCTTCAACGATTTTAAAGTGAACTTTAACCGTATCTCCTACACGGAAAACGGGAGGGTTTTCAGCCTTTTGCTGAGCTTCAATTTTCATAATCAGATCACTCATTTTCAAACTCCTTAAGTATTTTTTCTGCTTCCTTTGTCCACATCCCGCAATTTCTTGCCTTTTCGATAAGATCGGGCCTCGTTTTAAGCGTTTTTTCGATGCGCTTTTTTAGCCTCCACTTATGGATATTTAGATGGTGTCCTGAAAGGAGCACTTCGGGAACCTCTCTTCCCTTAAAATTTCTTGGTCTTGTATATTGCGGGTACTCAAGCAAAAATCCTGAAAAACTTTCTTCTTCAAGCGACTCGCCGGAAATAACTCCGTCTATCAGGCGGTAAACCGCATCGATTATCACTAGGGCTGCAAGCTCGCCTGAGGACATAACATAGTCGCCGACCGAGATTTCATCATCAACATACTCGTCGATAATTCTCTGATCGATTCCTTCATATCTTCCGCAGACAAAGACGACCTCTTCTTCTGAGGAAAGCTCTTTTGCCAGCTCTTGGTTAAAAGGCTTCCCGGACGGGGTAACATATATTACCCGTTTTGAAGAAGCATTAACCGAGTCCAATGCGAGGCTCAAAGGTTCCGGTAAGAGTAACATTCCGGCTCCTCCGCCGTAAACGATGTCATCGCATGAGCGGTGCTTGTCGAAAGCAAAGTCTCTGATGTTTACCAAGTTGCAGCTAATAATTCCCTTTTCTACAGCCTTGGCCATAATCGAAGTTTTAAAAAAAGCTTCGGGTATTTCGGGGAATAAGGTCAGCACATCGAATTTCATTCAAGAATCCAGCGGTGCATGAGCTCCACGGTTTTGGCTTTTAAGTCGATTTTTCCGATAAATTCCTTGTTAAAGGGAACATAAAAGCTCGATTCCGCAGCAGCCTCGGAGGTTTTGCCGGCTATTTCTAAGAGGTAACCGCCTCCGCCTTCTGCTACACTTGTTATTTTTCCAACAAGAGTTCCTTCGCATACAAGATTACAATTACAAAGATCATGGACATAAACTTCGCCCTCATCAAGGGGGGCAGCCTTGTCCCTAGGAATAAACAATTCCGAACCCGTCAAACACTTGGCGGCTTCGGGGTTGTCTATCCCCTTAAATTTTACGAGAGCATCGGCCTTTCTTAAATTAACTTCTTCAATTTCAAACCAGCCGTCTTTATATTTTTGCTCTCTTAATTTTTCCTTAAGAATACTTAAAAAAACTCTGTCAAACAATAAAAAATGCTCGTATTCCCCGGAAAAACTTTCAACTTTTACAAATCCTTCGACCCCGAAGGTGCCGCGGATTCGCCCTGTTGCAAGCAAATCCATTATTAGTCTACAATTTCAAGCGAATAACGCTTTCCCGACTTTCCTGCACTTGCGCTCAGCAAGGTTCTGATCGACTTTGCGATTCTTCCCTGCTTTCCGATTACCTTGCCGATGTCGCTCGAAGCTACTTTAAGCTCTATGACAGTTCCCTTTTCGTTTTCACTTTCCGATACCGTTACGGCGGAAGGATCGTCAACAAGAGATTTGGCAATGTATTCTATTAAATCTTTTTGCATTTTGTTTTCCTTTTCACCTGTCAAGTGATTTTACACTTATAGTGTGAATTCTTTTTTGTTAAGTAAACGTCTAACCGTGTCGGTGGGCTGTGCGCCTTTTCCCAACCAGTTTCTAACCTTATCGGCATCAAAAGAAATCTGTTTTTCTGCCGTTTCGATCGGATGATAAATGCCTACTTCATCGATGGTTTTGCCGTTTCGGGGTTCTCTTACATCCTGAACAACAATTCGATAATAAGGGCGTTTTTTAGTTCCGAGCCTTTTTAGTCTGATTTTTACCACTTAAACCTCCCGGGATTAACCCAAAATTTCAATATAAAACCCCATATTTTAATGAAAATACGAGTAAGAAAGCATAATACTATAAAGAAGAGAATTAGTCAATAGGGAATTTTAAGGATTTGTATTCTTCCTGATATCCACTAAATCGGCTCCGTCTATCATGGTTTCGGTAAATTTTCCCATATTTTGCATGGTAAAGACAGCTCCTTCAAGCATCTTAAATAAGAGAGGACAGCCGCTTCCTTCTCCCAAACGCATTTTCATATTTAAGACGGGTTCGATTCCAAGCTCACCAGTGCATATCTTAGCTCCCCTTTCTTCCGACTTATGAGAAGCAAAAAGGTAATCCCTTACAAGAGGATTTAAGTTTACGGCACAGAGGGCTGCAAGACTCGAAATATAGCCGTCGATTACGGCAGGAATTCCGCGGGCGGCAAGACCTATGTAACAACCGCACATTGCCGCGATATCAAAGCCCCCGACTTTCGAAATACAATCGATTGAATCGCCTTTTTTGGGGGCGTTTATTTCGATAGCTTTTTTTACGCTCTTAATCTTGAGCTCATACATAGCCTCTGTCGTAGAAGCTCCGCGCCCTACAGTCAGCTCAGGCTCTACCCCGCAAAGCCCAGAAAGCACTGCCGCTGTTGTGCTAGTATTACAGATACCAAGCTCCCCTATTCCTGCAATATCGAAGCCCTCATCAGCGATTTCAAAGGCCGCCTCTATTCCGGTTTCAATCATGCGGATACAGTCTTCCCTGCTCATCGCAGGGCCTTGGGCTATGTTTTCCGTACCGAATTTTATTTTTTTATTGATGACATCTTTCCGAGCACTCGTTTTTATCATTCCGACATCGTAAACTCTGATACCGCTTCCTGCCCATTTTGAAATTGTTCCTAAGCCTGTTTTTCCCGTGTGCATAATCTCGGCAAGCAAGAAGGTGGTTATCTGGGGCTGGGAGGTAATTTTTTCTGCATAGACTCCGTTATCCGCACAAAAAACAGCCGTTATTTTTTTATCGATTTTTAAATTTTCAAAGCCCTTGATTTTTGCAAGCCTTACCGTCATCTCTTCAAGAGCCCCTAAAGAGCCCGGCGGATGAGCAAGGCTGTCCCAAAAAAGCTTGGCCTTTTTTCCTTCTTCTTCCGAAACGGGTTTAATCGAATTCAATGTGGTTTCTAAAATATTCATAAAGGTCTCTCTCTCATATCCATAATAAATTTATCTGTTTTTTCTTGCAGATTTTACACATATTATTGTGTAAAATCAAGTATCTGAAAAACTCGGAATGAAAAATGTATACAGCTATCAGCGTTTGGAAAAAAAATCAAATCCGTCTTTACAAATGATAAAAAAAATAACTTCAATTTTCCCTGCAATAAAACTTGAAATGCTTTTTTAGTTTTTATCTATGCCTGCAATTATATTTAAAAGACTCAATTTTCCACAGCCTGATGGTCCCAAAATAAAACTTATTTTTCCCGAAGCAAAATTATAAGAAAGGTCTTCCAAAACAATCTGCTTTTCGTTTCCTACAGAATAGCTTTTAGTGATTGATTTTAACTTTATATCGTGCATACTTACATTTTAAATGCAATAATTTGAGGTGTCAAGTTGTTTTTATGGAATAAAAGCACACCTACCCCAATAACCCTTTAATCTCTTCAGAAGTTAAGGGGCGGTGTTTGCCGGAGGGGAGGTCTGATAAATAAACACAGCCTATTCTGACCCGTATCAGTTTTTTTATTTTGATATTAAAGAATTTTAAGACTCGGCGGATTTCGCGGTTTTTGCCTTCAATTAAAACTATACGCATTTTGTTTTTAGATATGCGTTCTGCCGAAAGAGCCTTATAAAAAACGCCTTCGATACGCACCCCTCTTAAAAATTTTTGAAGAACCTCATCAGGGTATTCAAAGACGGTTATTACCTCATATTCTTTTTCGATTTCGGAAGAAGGATGCTCAACCTTTGCAGAAAAATCTCCGTCATTTGTAAAAAGAATGGCTCCGCCGGAAAGCATATCCAAGCGGCCTATATTGTAAAGCCTTTCGGTATAGGTATCTTTTAAAAGAGAGGCGGCGATGGGCCTGTCTTTTTCATCGGCCAATGAACAAACATAGCCTTCAGGTTTATTCAATAGAATATACCGTTTTTCGGCCTCGGGGAAAATTTGTTTTCCGTCAAGACAGATTTTTTCTTTACCCGAAACTTTTGTACCGAGTTCGGTTATTATTTTGCCGTCAACGCTTACCCTTCCGTTTAAGATGAGATTTTCAGAGGCTCTTCTTGAAGCAACTCCGCAGCGGGCTAAATAAACTTGAAGTCTTATTTCGTCTATCATAAAAACTAAAAGATTCTCTTAATCGAAGGTTCTCTTATCGAGCAAGCTCAAACCGTTCTCTTTCGGTTTCATCGAGTTTAGGCAGGTCGGCAATACTGTTAAGTCTGAAGATTTTTAAAAATTCCTTTGTGGTGCCGAACATTGCAGGCTTCCCGGGAACATCTTTTTTGCCGACTTCTTTTATAAGGTCCTTTTCAATAAGGAGACGAATCATATTGTCGGCGGAAACGCCGCGGATAGCTTCAATCTCGGCCCTTGTTACCGGCTGGGAATAAGCGATTATAGAAAGGGTTTCCATTGCGGCACGGGAAAGGCGGCCTTCATTTTTTTTGCCGTAGCGGTCTTTTAAATGTTCCCACAAATCTTTTTTCGGCATTATCACCCAGCCGCCCATCATTTTAGCAAGTTCGATTCCGCTTTGGGGAGAAGCATAGGATTCCTGCAAGGCCTTGATGGCATCGCTCACTATTTCGGGCGAAAGCCCTGAAATTTTACAAAGAGCTTCATCGGTTAAAGGGTCGCCTTCCAAATAGAGGATAGCTTCAACCAAGGAGATTTCTTTTTCCAAATTATAATTCTGAACCATTATCCTGCTCCCATGGGCGTATTTTTATATCGCCGAACATTCTGTTTTGCCAGATGCTTGCCATTTTAAATTTAACGGCTTCTAAAATTGCCATAAAGGCACAGACCACATCCATTAAATTACCTTTGCGCACAATCAAGTCGGTAAACATACACTCACCCTTCTTTTCCAAAAATTCGTTCATGAGGGTAATCTTCTCGTTTACCGAAACTTCTTCATAAAGGTCTAGAATGTGTTCGGCCTTATAATTGGACATAAGCTGAGAAAAGGTTTTTAAAAGATCCCAAGTATCGACCCGCTCCCAAAGTTCTTCTTCTCCAAAAGGCAGGGCATGCTGAATCTTTTTTCTTTCAAAAAACCATTCCGCTTCGCTTTCTTTTTCTTCCATCAACTCGGAAAGTTTTTTATACTTTTGATATTCGATGAGCTTATCGACCAGCTCGGAACGCGGGTCTTCGATGTCTTCATCATCAACCGAAACTTCAACCGGCAAAAGCATTCTGCTTTTTATATAAATTAAATTCGCGGCCATCGAATAAAAATCGACAAGGTTATCCAAATCGGGTTCAATTGCATAATCAAGGTATTCCAGATATTGTTCGGTTATTTCTGCAATCGGAATATCGTAGATATTTACCTCGTTTTTATTTATCAAAAAAAGAAGAAGGTCTAAGGGGCCTTCAAAATTATGCACCTTAAATTCCGTATTGGAATAACTTACTTCCTGCGTATCAATCTGACTTAAAGCTTGTGTACTCATTATGCCGCTCCTCTTTTATTGTTCGGCATTTTTTTAAAAAACTCAAATTTTTAAAACTTAAAAAAGACTGTCGTCAGCCGGAAGATCTACAGTTTCAGCTTTTTTGGGCTTTGAAGCATCCGAATTTTCTTGAACGGAATCATCGGTTTCATCTTTATTGTCTGTCAGAGCTTCTTCTTTTTTAAGAGCTTCTACGGCCTTTTCTTGGGCTTCTTTTTGTTCTTTTGTTTTTTCTACAAAGCTTGAAACAAATGGCCTGTCCGGGAAAAGCTTTTCTCTCAATTCTTTTTCAATCTTCTGAGCTATGTCGATGTTTTCTTCTAAGAATTTAACGGCATTGGGTCTTCCTTGGCCGATTTTATCGTCCCCGTAAGAATACCATGAGCCGCTCTTGCCTATTATCTCTTGTTTTACGGCAGAATCCAAGAGGCTTCCGTATGGACAAACGCCTTTCCCGAAAAGGATTTCCATTTCTACCTTTCTAAAGGGAGGTGCGACTTTGTTTTTTACAACCTTTACACGAATCTTATTTCCCCAAGCCTCATCTTCGCCCTTACCGAGAGTTTCAACCTTCCGCACATCCAATCGGACGGATGCATAAAATTTAAGGGCATTTCCTCCCGTAGTTGTTTCGGGGCTTCCGAACATAACACCTATCTTCATTCGGATTTGGTTGATAAAGATTATCATACAGTTGGACTTGCCTATAATGGCAGTGAGTTTTCTCAAGGCTTGGCTCATCAAGCGGGCCTGTAAGCCCATGTGAGAGTCTCCCATTTCTCCGGCAATTTCTGCCTGAGGCGTTAGGGCTGCGACCGAGTCAATTACTATTATATCAACTGCTCCGGAGCGTACAAGGCTTTCTGCTATTTCAAGAGCCTGTTCTCCGGTATCGGGTTGTGAAACCCAAAGCTCATCAATGTTTACTCCCAAGGCTTTTGCATATTGGGGATCCAAGGCATGTTCGGCATCGATAAAGGCGGCTATGCCTCCCTGCTTTTGTGCCTCTGCGACGGCATGAAGAGCTATCGTAGTCTTACCCGAAGATTCGGGGCCGAATATTTCGATAATTCTGCCGCGTGGATAACCGCCGATTCCCAAAGCTTCATCCAAAAGAATGCTTCCTGAAGGAATAATTTCTATGTTTCCGATAGCGGAATTATTCCCGAGCTTCATCAAAGAGCCTTGCCCGAATTGTTTTTCGATTTGAAGGCGGGCAGCCTCCAGAGCCTTTAACTTATCATCCGGGTTTCCAACTGCCGGTGTTTCATTTTTTGCTTTTGCCACAATATTCTCCTATAAAAAATTTTTGTAGGAAGCCTCAGCTTCCGAAAAAAGTTTTCTTGTTCTACTAATATTGTAT
>CAJPPE010000061.1 GCA_905372345.1 uncultured Treponema sp.
GCATAATACACCTCTCATCTGCTTAAAATATCGGTTTTTTAAAAAATAACTAAAGCCTTTTAAAATTGAGATAAAGCCAAGCTTTTATGCAATAAATCAGGCTTTTAAGATTTTGATAAAGCCGGTTCTTCTTTTGTAAAACTATACATAGTTTTAAGGGCTGCGAGTGGGCCGATTACCGAAATAAGGGCAAAGGTCAAAAGAAAGCAAACAAATGTCCAAAGAAAAGAAGGGTTTAAAAAAGGCATCTTCATTCCTGTAACAATTGCCTGATTAAATAAAAACATAATCAAACATGAAAGAACCGTTCCTATAACTGCTCCCGACATACTTATCATAAGAGATTCTAAAACCGCAAGTTCAAATAATTTCTTTTTGGTACTTCCTATTATCCTCAACATTCCAAATTCTTCTTTACGCTCATTAAAAATCGAAGAAAAAGAAACAGCCAACACGATAAATGAAAGAATCCATAGGATTGCAATAAGGATATAAACATAGACATTTAAGCTTGAAATACTTGAAGATATATTTGTCATCATCCTCTTCGATATTAAAGGATAAATTTCTTCTCCCTTAAATTCTTCTCTTATCTTTTTAGCTACCTCACCAGCGTCATATCTCGGATTAATCTTTACCATAACACTTGAAATCAAATTTTCATTTTTTGCAACAGGATGCTGCGTAATTCTTTCATACTCTTTTGCAAGCTTCCGCGCATTTTCTATTGTCATAAAAATAGAATTATCAAACCCCATTCCCGTTTTAGTCAAACGGCCTGCAATTACAAAGGGCTGATTAAAAAATTTTACTTGAGAATTATAATCGCCGGACACATTACTTCCAGCTACAATTTGATTATCCAAAAGAGGAAGTTTTATCTGTTTTTTAAGCCAAGGTTTTACATTAAAATCTGAATCAAAATCGATACCTATAATCTGTAAAGGAAAAGAACAGCAGCCCGCAGAGAGGGTCGCAATAAAAAGCTGGGGAGATGCGAGTTCAACCCCTTCAATTTTTTTTATACGGTCTACGACTTCCGTATCAAAATAAAAACTATTAGGTTCCCCTCTCAATAAGGCACTTTCAATCTTTGAGTCATAGCCTTGGGGCACGACAATAATATCCGCACCCAGACGATTCGAAAGCGACAACATTCCGCCCCTTAAACTTTTTACCAAAAAACTGCCTGCAAAAAGACTAAAGGCTAAAACAGCCGTAAGAATAATTAGGCTTGCAGTTCTAAAAGGTTTTCTTTTGATATTTAATTTTGCAAGCTCAAATACGGTCAGTTTTTTTGTTTGTAAATTTTCCATAGTTTTTTAGAGGTTTCCTTAATTTTCTTTTGCATCCTGTAATGCATTTTCAACCGCATCTTTAAACAGTTTATAAGAAATTGAAGCACCGGCAATTACATCGACATCATCAATGTTTTGAGTTTCAATCAATTTTTGACCGTACTCCGCAGCTCTTAAAATAGAGGCTTGAGCAATTTTATAAAGGCCCACATTTTTTATAACTCCGTCAACCTTTCCGTATTCAGGCCCTTTTAAATTGCCGTTTTTTTCGTAAGACAAAAATGTACATTCAACAATCTTACCTTCTTCAATTTTTATTTCAACCTCGGCTGTTCCGCCCCAATCGTCTTTAATATTGGCAAAAGACTTATAAACGCCGTCTTTGTATTTTATACTCTTCTTTGTTTCCGTTTTTGAACAAGAAAAAATACAGATAAAACACAATGCAACTAAAATAATTTTATAATTTTTCATACATTCTCTCCTCTTGAGGGTCTCACCCTGCTCATTTTTTCAATTCTTGCTATTTTACCGTGCTCAAGAACAACCATCCGTTCAGCCTGATCTGCAACCTCAGGATCATGGGTTACAACTATGATGGTACTTCCTGCATTATGGAGTTTTTCAAAAATTTCCATTACAAGTTTTTCATTCTTTTCATCAAGGTTTCCCGTAGGTTCATCGGCAAGCAGGAGCTTGGGATGATTTATCAGGGCACGGGCAATACAGACACGCTGCTGTTCTCCTCCCGATAATTGATTGGGCAGATGCTTGGCTCTTTCTTTTAAACCCACACTTTCAAGGGCTTCAAGAGCTTCCTTTTCATCTGGGAGGCTGTGATAGTACTGGGCCATCATAACATTTTCAAGGGCTGTAAGATAGTTTACAAGGTGAAATTGTTGAAACACCAAACCTATCATATCCCGTCTGACTATCGTCAATTCTTTAGAAGAAAGTTTTGAAATGTCCTGACCGGCCAAATCAATTTTTCCTAAAGAAGGCTTATCCATACAGCCGATTATGTTCATCAATGTTGTTTTACCTGAACCTGAAGGCCCCATTATAGAAAGCCACTCTCCCTCTTCAACCGTTAAATTTATTTTATCGAGGGCTTTAAGATCTCCATATATTTTTGAAATTTCGGTTAAGGTTAAAATATTCATAAATTAAAATTCTCCTTAAAATTTAAGATTACTCTCCGCGCAAAACAAGAGCAGGGTCCACATCCACAGTTGCCCTTACGGGAAAGAGGGAGGCAACAATAGTTATAACAATGGAAGAAATTACGGTAAAAGGCGCCAGCCTTATGGGAAAGGAAACTTCTCTTGCAAAAACACTTATACTTACATTATTTGCAAATAAGTAACCGAGCCCTATTCCTAAAATACCGCCCATGAGCCCAAGCATAACCGCTTCTCCCAAAAAATCTATAACAACACTTTTATTTGAAGCGCCTAAAGCTTTTTTTAAGCCTATTTCCTTTCGGCGTTCCACCACTACGGCCATCATGGTAGTGGTAACACATATCATAGTCAAAAACAAAACAATAATGGTAACAATCCAAACAAGGGCTTGAAGTTTACTTAAAACCGTATCCTGAGATTCGGTAACACGCTTTACAAGACGGGGGGTAATACCTTTTACATCGTTTGAAACTTTTTCGGCAATCAAATTAAGATAATCCCTGTTTCCGTCAATACTGCACTCAATTACATCGAAAGCATCATTATAGCCGACAATATTTTTTATATCCTCAAGGCTCATAAAGATAAACTCTTCTTCGACACCCCCTGTTGTAACTATGCCTGAAACCTTAAACTCGTTTACGGTTACATCTCCGTCAGGTTTCGGAGTGTTTACAATAAAATTATCTCCTATAGATAAACCTATAGCCTTACTTATTTCATGGCCGATTAAAACTTCCTTTTTTTCTTTAGGCCATTGTCCGCGTACAAGCCAATATGGACTATTGTTCTTTGCACTTATAAGATCGGTAGCTGCTATCATATAGGGCTGCTCGTTTACCTTTGCAGGTTTATAAATATAAGGAGCAAAACCTACAAGTTTGCCTGAGTCGATTTCTTTTTTAATTTTATCGATTTGTTCTTTTTTTATTTTTGCATCACTTTCGGAAGGAAGAAATATCATATTTGCCCCGTATGAGCGGAACACCGTTCCCATCTGCCGCGGAATGTCGTAGTAAATAGTCAATAAGCCCGATAAAACGGTTGAACCGATTGCAATAGCCAGTAAAGCTACCAACATTCTTGAACGGCGCCGCAATAAAGAACTCATTATCATTTTAAAATACATCTTATTTTTAGTCATATCTTAACACCTCTAAACAGGAACATTTATTTTCCGTGTAAAACTTCCGTGGGGTTTAGCTTTAACAAATATCTTACCGACGGAAAACTTCCCAAAAGGGTAATCAAAAAAATGATAAGAACCACAATGGGAATAACCATGGGAGCAGGCGGAATTGCAGAACCGAAAACGCTTCGGCCTATTATCTGCGTTAAACCCAATCCTACAAAATATCCGGCGGCACCGCCGATAATTCCTATCACCATAACCTCAGTTAAAACCGAAACGGTAACTGCCGTATTACTTGCCCCAATTGCTTTTTTTAAACCGATTTCAGCCCTTCTATCCATAACGCTCGCCGTTACCAAGTTTGAAATACCGAGAGCTGAAGCGATCAAACTTAAAACGGTAATTAAAAGCATTAACAAAGTTGTCTTATTTAAGATAGCACCTTCTGATTCGGCCACCTGTCTTATCGGCTTTGCAACCGCATCCGTCATAACTTCCTGAATCTGATAACAGATACTGCTTACATAGGCGGTGCAATACCATATTTCCATTTCTTTTATCGTTAAACTTAAAGGGCTTCTTGCGGCCTTTCTTGCCAAATCATTGTCGGGAGTTGTCAAAGCACTTACCTCGATGCTTTCACAAACATTTGTCTTTCCTAAAAATTCTTGGGCTGTATGCAATGTAGTAAAAATTACATCATCCTCATTGCTTCCCGAATTAAAAATTGCAGAGATCTTTAATGTTTTAGAGGCTGCAGCACCTGTAAGTTTTATCTCGTCCCCTACCTTTAAGTTATTCCTTCCTGCAAAAAGACTTCCTACCATACAGGAAGAATTATCATCATCCGAAACCCAGTTTCCGTTTACTTCCCACCATGTACGCATTCTTCTTATTCCGGTTATAACTTCCTGCCCCGTATGTAAGTCTATTCTAAAATCGAACCATGTACCCGACATACGGACAGGTTTATCCGCTCGGTCATAATCTACCTGCACATTTAAAAAAGGTGCATAGTCGACAATATTGTATGCCCAAAATATGGTCTTAATTTTATACAATTCATCTTCTTTTAAGAATTTTTTTGTGTTTCCGGATTCTTCTCCGTAAATATCATCTAAAAGAGAAGATTCTTTATGAGCAACATTGATATTGGCTCCGTATGTTTTAAGCTCTTGGTTTACCTTATCCCCTACACCAAGCATTGTGTTAAGCATAGAAGTTGAAAGACTTGCACCTAGGGCAATGGTAAAAGCTATCATCACCATTTTTCCTTTTTGTCTAAAAAGAGCACCCGCTATCATTCTCCAAAACATAACTTCCCCTATAAAAACTTTTTACTATTTAAAACGATGAGCCTCGGACTCAAGGTCTGATATCTTTATTTTAATATTCCCGTCATGTACAATATAAGGAATCGGAACCGGATTACATCCTCCGGGAAAACCTATGGTAGCCTTATTCATAACTACATCGCAAAGTTTACAGATTACTTCATTATTCCGTTCAAAATAACCACTTGGACCGCATATATCACAGGCATCAAGGCCTACACCGTAAGAGTTTTCACTTTTTTTTATGGCAATAAAACGCATACTTATTCCTTGTTCCGTTATATATTCATAGCGGTGAAGTTTATCATCTTCCAACTGTTCTAAGGAAATAACAGCCATACCCTCTTCGATTGTATAATCTTCAGGCGGAGACAAAGGAACTTCTCTGTCTACATAAAAACGCAAAAAAGATAAAGAAAAAACTGAAATCAATAAAAGGCTTAAAGAAAATCGAGCCCATCTTTTTGCATTACGCTTTTTTGCTTTTATTTTTCTTAATTCGGCATTATTATTATATGCTTCGGTAATTTTAATATTTTTTTTCCATAAAAGAATCGGAGCAAACATTATAAACACAATAACGGCAAATATAAAAAAGTTTCCGTTATTTACCACCGTTGCAATAAACCAAAAAATAAAATCATTCCGCGGAATTATTCTTAAAGAATATAAACGCTGGATTATTACCACAACTTGAGTTATCCCTAAAATACAAAGAGAAGCTATTACGGTAATATTTAATTCAATATCGGATAACTTTATCAAGGTTTTATAAATTGAAAGACTTGCAAGAATAATAAAAACTATTCCGAGCAAGTAGCCTATAAGTCTATATAAAACGAGGGTGCTTACCGCACTTTCGCCGTAATTAACCAAGGTTGTAGAAAGAGTTATTATAACGGGAAGATAATAAAATATCGTTGCAGCCGTATATAAAAAAACTGTTGTACCGAAAATATTTTCGTACAATAAAGATTTTTTCGCTTTTGTTTTAAACAGTAAAAGAACAATTAAAATTAAGAAAAATATACTGACGGGAATCATCGACCAAAAGGCAAAATTGGTTCTATTTATGTAATTAGGAATAGATCTTAATATTGCGGAAACAATATTGCCGATAAATCCTGTGAGTATACCTAAAAAAACAATATACCGTTTTTTTTCAGGTTTTTGAGTTCTAAATGAAGCAAAAACAACTGCAAGGACTAATGCAAAGCCTATGCCTGCTTCAATAACCCTTATATAAAATTTTAAAATGGTGCACCCCCAAAACATCAAAAGTAACCGCCTAAGCTAAAGCCTCGGCGGTTACAAATTGAATGAGTAATTAGTATTAAATTATACTACTACCGATTGGACAAGTTTACCACTGAGGTCCTGTCCATTCAAAATCTTTCCATTCAACAACGATGGGTTCCGTCCAGAAACGGCCGGTAACACCTGTTTCTTTGTCAACATGGATAAGATAGTCATTTCCCGGTGCCTTAATTTCAAACTTGATATTGTACTTACCTAAGCCTTCTTCAAATTTTACGTTAGCACCATAGTGAGGTCCGTCACTGGCATTCATCGGCATAAATGCAACTTCCTGTACCTTTGAAGAACCTACTTTTTGGATATAAGCCTTAACATGTAAGTAAGGAACAAAGTCGCCTACACCATAACCCAATGTTGCACCCTTTTCATTAGCGGCAATATCGGCTTCCATGTGGCAGTCAGCTTCGTTCTTTGACAAACTGTTACCGGCAGGTTCCATATCTACAGGCTGAAAATAAACACCTGCAACCGTTAAGATTCCGGCATCTTGCTCATCGCCGATGGGGAACTCGTCAAAACCGGCAGCTCCTTCCTCTTCGGGTTTAGGGGCAGCCATTTTCTCGTCAGTAGGAGCAGGTTTCATAGCCTGTCCTGCTTCATTTTTTTCGCATGATGTAATTACAAAAGCAATTGCAAGCAATGCAAAAATACAAGATAAAGTTTTTTTCATTTAAAAACTCTCCTTTTATATTTATTTTTTTTGGACTAAATTAATTATTCTTTGCCTTCTTTCTCTTTTAATTCGGCAAGAATCTTTTTATTTTTTTTGACATATAAACTTGAAAACACAATAATCGTAATTAAAACTATTATTTGAGGTATCAAACTTTCATAGGTTGCATATATGCCTAAAAAATCCAACTCAAAACTTTGCATCCACGGGATTATAGTCTTTTCGACTACACCTGCAGCCTGCAATTCCGAAACGCCCTTTCCCGTAAACGAAAAACAAAGTATGTACATCAAAATACTTGTTACTGTAAAAAACGGCTTTAAGGGCAGTTTTACGCTTAAAAATCTAAATGCAAGGAAAACACCGGCTAAAATAACAACCGATAATACAATAGCTAAAATCATAGCTCTCTGACCGCTTGCACCTTGAACGGGAACACCTTGGAAGAATAAAATAAGCTCGGCACCTTCCCTTGCAACGGCAATAAAGGCAGCAAAAACCAAGACCCATTTATTACCGGTCGATACCGAAGATTCAACCTTCTTTTGAATATATCTTTCCCATGCTTCCGTTTCCGATTTTGAAATCATCCAGTTGCTTACATAGAATAAAACTATTACAGCAACAAACATTCCGATACCTTCAAAAATTTCTTGAGCTATACCGCTTTGTGCTCCTGCCAATAAACCGAATAAAAAGGCTAAAATTATACTTACAAGAATACCTGCAAGAGCTCCGATATAAACGGAAGATATGTACTTCTTTTTTCCGGTTTTTACAAGATAAGCGATAATAGCCGCTATAACCAAAATAGCTTCCAAGCCTTCACGCAGTATAAGCACAAAGCAGGAAATAAAGGTAGCGACAGCAGCCGATTTTCCGCTTCCGCCCTTATCATTGGAAGTGCCGTCAAGCTCGGCCGCATCATGGTAAAGCATTGCTATAAGGGCATCCTTATGAGCTTTTATCATTTCGCTGTCCTTATCGCTTTTTACGTTTTTTCTGTACTCATAAAAAGCATTTTCGACAGCCGTTTTGCGAGCACCGGAAAGATAGCTCATCGTTATCTTTTCCATTCCCTTGGATTCATAATATCGGAAATAAGCGGCATTTACTTCGTCATAAGCTTCACGGGTTTTCCCCTGTGTATACAATTCGTAGGCATTATTCAGATGAATTTCCATTTTTTCGACTATTTTAGTCCATGAACTCAAGTCTTCTTTTTCTTTGGCTGAAACAGAAAATAAAAAAACAAAGAAAATCAAAAGAATAGATAAAAATCTTTTAAAACTCTTATTTACCATATATTAGCTCCATTTTTTGGCTAGGGCTTACAAAATCTGCTTCAAGTATACC
>CAJPPE010000062.1 GCA_905372345.1 uncultured Treponema sp.
AAATAAAAATTAAACAGCATTGCTTAAAAGAGGCTAGAATATAATTTCATAAATTGTTATAATAAGAAAGTATATAAAACATACTTTTGATAGGAGCTGTAATATGAAAGAAGGTTTAAAAAAATACCTTGAAAAGGAAGGTTCAAATGCAAAGTTAGCTATGGTTGCATATTTGGCCAATTTGGATCAGGTCGCTTCTGTGTATCCTGAAGTTGCATCAAGCATTGTAAAAGAAATAGAAAATCAGCGGAGTCACTTAAAACTTATCGCCAGCGAAAACTATTCTTCATTGGCTGTGCAGGCCGCTATGGGCAACCTGCTGACCGATAAATATGCCGAAGGCTTCCCCGAACACCGATACTACGGAGGATGCGAAAACGTCGATGCTGTTGAAATGGCTGCCTGCGAAGAAGCATGTAAGATCTTTGGAGCCGAACACGCCTATGTTCAGCCTCACTCCGGAGCCGATGCAAATATCGTAGCTTATTGGGCTATCTTAAATGCCAAGGTTGAAGAACCCTTCTTAAAGAAATTTGAAACGGTTGTAGACGGAAAAGTTAAAAAGATGAGCCTTGAAGGCTTGAGTCATGAAGATTGGGAAGAATTGCGTCATTCTCTTGGAAATCAAAAACTTATGGGCTTGGACTACTATTCTGGCGGACACCTTACCCACGGCTATGTTCAAAACGTTTCTTCAAAAATGTTTAAGACATGCTCATATACGGTAAACAAAGAAACCGGTGAGCTTGATTATGCCGAAATTGAAAAAAGAGCAATGGAAGAAAAGCCTTTGATTCTTTTGGCAGGATACAGTGCCTATCCCAGAAAAATTAACTTTAAGAAATTTAGAGAGATTGCGGATAAATGCGGAGCCGTTTTAATGGTTGATATGGCCCACTTTGCCGGTCTTGTTGCAGGAAAAGTTTTTGAAGGTGAATATAACCCAGTTCTTTGGGCTGATGTGGTAACAACTACAACCCACAAAACTCTTCGAGGCCCCCGAGGTGCTATGGTTCTTTGCAAAAAAGAATTTGCCGAATTCGTTGATAAGGGATGCCCCCTCGTAATCGGCGGCCCTCTTCCCCATGTTATGGCTTCAAAGGCTGTTGCTTTCCGCGAAGCAAGCAGCAAGGAATATCAGGACTATGCACACAATGTCCGCGATAATGCCGCTGCCCTTGCTGAAGAATGTATGAAGCTAGGAATGAAGCTCCAGACAAACGGAACAGACAATCACTTAATGCTGATTAATGTAACAAAATACGGCTTAAACGGCCGCCAAGCAGAAACTGCAATGTCAGAGTGCGGTGTAACCCTTAACAGGAACAGCTTACCCTTTGATCCGAACGGACCTTGGTGGACAAGCGGTTTACGTGTAGGTACTCCTGCCGTAACAAGTCTTGGAATGGGAAAACCCGAAATGAAGCAAATAGCTTCAATTATCGACAGGGTATTGAAAGCTTCAAAGCCCGGTGTAACAAAGAGCGGAGCTCCCAGCAAGGCTAATGTAGTTGTAGACCCTGCCGTAAAAGCAGAGATACAAAAAGAAGTAGATGCTATTTTACATAAATTTGTTCTTTATCCTGAATTGGATTTGGACTATTTAAAGAGTGTCTATTGCTAAAACCGTCTTTTGATTGAAATAGGGGCTCCGAAAGGCTTTTGCTTTATATCGGATGCCCCTTTTTTTGTGGCCGGTATTTTGCGGTTATACAAAGGAAGAATGGCTCATGTCTTTTAAGACGACATCGTGGGGGCCGCCTTCAACGATACTCGCCGAAGAAACTAAAGTTATTTTTGCATCACGCTGGAATTCCGGAATACTTAAAACCCCGCAATTACACATTGTTGAGCGTATTTTGTTTAAGGTTACTACAACATTGTCATGGAGCTTTCCTGCATAGGGAACGTAGGAGTCTACACCTTCTTCAAAAGAAAGCTTTTTCTCTCCGCCCGAATCGTATCGCTGCCAGTTTCTGGCTCTCGCTGAACCTTCACCCCAGTATTCTTTCATATAGTTTCCGTTAATCAATACCTTGTTGGTAGGGCTTTCGTCAAAGCGGGCAAAGTAGCGTCCAAGCATACAAAAATCGCTTCCCATAGCTAGGGCTAGGGTTATGTGGTAATCAAAAACGATTCCGCCGTCGGAGCAGATAGGGATATAAATGCCCTTCTTTTTAAAATATTCGTCCCGGGCTTTGGCAACCTCAATTACTGCAGTGGCCTGACCTCTTCCTATCCCCTTTGTTTCACGGGTAATACAGATTGAACCGCCTCCTATTCCGACCTTGATAAAATCGGCTCCTGCATCCGCTAAAAAATTAAAGCCGTCTGCGTCGACAACATTGCCTGCCCCTATGGGAATTGAATCCCCGTATTTTTCTTTTACAAATTTAATGGTTTGCTTTTGCCAATCGCTGAATCCGTCCGATGAGTCTATACAAAGTATGTCGGAACCTGCTTCTACAAGGGCGGGAACTCGTTCTTCATAGTCCCTTGTATTTATACCAGCTCCTACCATGTAGCGTTTTTTTTCATCAAGAAGTTCGAGCGGATTTTCCGCATTGCTTTCATAATCCTTTCTAAAAACAAAGGCAACAAGACAGCCTTTTTTATCAAGAATCGGAAGCGAATTAAGCTTATATTCCCAGATAATGTTTTGGGCTTTTTTTAAGCTGATTCCTTCTTCGGCAACATGGAGGCGTTCGATAGGGGTCATAAATTCTTTTACCTTTGTATTTAAATCGGTATGTCCTATGCGATAATCTCTGCCTGTAACCACACCTAAGAGTTTTCCGTGTCCTGTTCCATCTTCGGTTACGGCAACGGTAGTGTGATCTGTCCTGTCCTTTAAGTCTAAAACATCGCTTAAAGTTTGCTCAGGCGTGAGGTTTGAATCGCTTTCGACAAAACCGGCCCTATAGTTTTTGACTTTTAGAACCATTTTAGCTTCGCTTTCGATTGATTGCGAACCGAAGATAAAGGAAATACCTCCTTCCCGTGCAAGTGCAATAGCCATATTGTGATCGGAAACGGACTGCATAATCGACGAAACAAGAGGAATATTTAAGCTGATTTTAGGCTCTTTACCTTTTTTATATTTTGTTAAAGGCGTTTTAAGAGAAACCGCCTGAGGAATGTGCTCTATTCCCGAAAGACGCGGGACCAATAAATATTCGCTGAATGTATGCGAAGGTTCATCATAAAAAAAAGCCATAGATCACCTCAAAAATAAATTTGTTAATATTATAATTTTTTTGAAAAAAAATCAAGGACTTTGAATTTTTGATTTTGTTGGAGGCGTTGTACAATTTAAAAAAAAATAGTATAATTCTTAACTATAATTTTTTTATTTTGGAGTTTTTTAATGTATAAACCCGTAGACCCTAAGGTTGATTTTGCAAAACAAGAAGAAGATGTTTTAAAATTTTGGGAAAAAAACGATGTATTTAAAAAGTCCGTTTCGTCACGTGACGGACGGGATAATTATATTTTCTTTGACGGCCCGCCCTTTGCCACAGGCTTGCCTCACTTCGGCCATTTTGTTCCCGGAACAATTAAGGATATTATTCCGAGATATAAAACAATGAAGGGCTTTAGGGTAGAGCGCCGCTTCGGTTGGGACTGCCACGGTCTTCCCGTTGAAAATTTAATCGAAAAAGAACTTGGGCTTAATTCAAAAACCGATATAGAAAAATACGGTATAGATAAATTTAACGAAGCCTGCCGTGCAAGCGTTTTGCGTTATGTAAAAGAATGGAAACAAACGATTACCCGCTTAGGCCGCTGGGTTGACTTTGAAAACGATTATAAGACCATGGAACCCGCCTTTATGGAATCTATTTGGTGGGTAATGAAAAGTTTATGGGAAAAAGGTCTCTTATATGAGGGCTACTATATTCTTCCTTATTGTCCGAGGTGTTCTACGGTTCTTTCAAACCATGAGCTTAACTTAGGCGGATATAAGGATGTTCACGACCCTGCAATAACGGTACGCTTTAAGACTCTTTCGCCTGTAAAGACTTCTCCGGCAGCTAAAGCCTTTGAGGGGAAAAATGCTCTTCCTTCCGATACCTATCTTTTGGCATGGACAACCACTCCTTGGACTTTGCCGAGTAACCTCGGTCTTGCTGTGGGTGCGGATATCGACTATGCCTTAATAGAATATGACGGAGCTCACTATATAATGGCCGTGCCTCGGCTTGAAGCTTATTTTGCAAAGAACGGAAAAGAAGAAGCAAAAGAGTATAAGCTGATTTGGACAAAGAAGGGTGCAGAGCTTGAAGGCTTACGTTATGAGCCTCTTTTTCCTTATTTTAAAAACCTTGCCGCAGATGAAGACGGAAAAAACGCTGAAGCGGGGCAGGGTGCTTTTAGAATTTTGATAGGCGACTTTGTTACAACCGAGGACGGAACGGGAATTGTTCACACGGCTCCCGGCTTCGGTGAAGACGATAACAGGATATTTAAAGACACCGGAGTTCCGACTGTTTGTCCGGTTGATGCCGAATGTAAATTCACTAACGAAGTTTCCGACTACCAAGGTCTTTTTGTAAAGGATGCAGACAAGCAGATTATGGAAAGGTTAAAAGCCGAAGGCAAGCTATTTAAGCGGGCACAGATTTTACACTCCTATCCGCATTGCTGGAGATGCTCAAGTCCATTGATATACAGGGCCGTTGCAAGCTGGTTTGTTTCGGTTACAAAGATAAAGGATAAGCTCCTTAATGCTAACTCAAAAATAAATTGGCAGCCCGGCCATATAAAGACAGGCCGCTTCGGAAAATGGCTTGAGGGTGCACGAGATTGGGCTATCAGCCGAAACCGGTATTGGGGAAATCCCATTCCTATTTGGAAGTGCCCCGATTGCGGCGAAACAATTTGTGTGGGAAGCAGGGAGGAATTAAAAGAGCTTTCAGGCGTGTTCCCTGAAGATATGCACAAGCACTTTGTCGATAAGATAAATATTCCGTGTAAAAAATGTAATGGAACGATGAAGCGTGTGCCTGAAGTTTTGGACTGCTGGTTTGAGTCGGGTTCGATGCCCTATGCTCAACAGCACTATCCCTTTGAAAACAAAGAACACTTTGAAAAAAACTTCCCTGCCGATTTTATTTCAGAAGGTTTGGATCAGACCCGCGGATGGTTTTACACCCTAACGATTTTAGCGGCAGCTCTTTTTGATGAGCCGGCCTTTAAAAACTGTATCGTAAACGGGCTTGTGCTTGCCGAGGACGGTAAGAAGATGTCAAAGTCCTTACGCAACTACACCGATCCCAACGAGGTTATAAAACAATTCGGAGCCGATGCCCTCCGCCTCTTTTTGATGAACTCAAATGTTGTAAAGGCTGACGACTTAAAATATTCGGATGAAGGAGTGCGGGATGTTCTTAAAGGAATTTTAATTCCTTTTTGGAACAGCTACAGTTTCTATATAACCTATGCCAATATAGACGGAGTAAAGCCTCCTCATAATGCGAAGGTTGACGGAAAGGATGAGGGTGTAGAAGAATTTTTAGCTAAATTAAATAATCCCTTAGACTTATGGATCTTATCGGTAACCGAAAAACTTGTTGCCGATGTAACGGAAGCTCTCGACAAGTATGACCTTGCTCAAGCTATTCCGCCGATGGTTGAATATATTGATCTTTTAAATAACTGGTATATCCGCCGTTCCCGCCGCCGCTTTTGGAAAAGCGAAAATGATGGGGACAAGGCTCAAGCCTACGAGACCCTCTACCGTGCCTTAAAGAAATTTTCTCTTGTTGCGGCTCCGGTCGTGCCGTTTATTACCGAAAGCATTTGGCAGAATTTGCGTACTGAAAGCGATGCTCTTTCTATCCATCTTGCAGACTATCCCGAGTACAACGAAAAGATAAGAAACAGTGAACTGGAATTTAAGATGAAGACGGTTCAAAAGGCTGTTTCAATGGGAAGATCCCTGCGTTATCAGTTTAACTTAAAGATAAGGCAGCCCCTAAAGGCAGTCGAAATAGTAACCCTCAATCCCGAAGAAAAAAGAGTTCTTTTGGAAATGGAAGAAAGCATAATCGAGGAGCTCAATGTTAAAGAGGTTATCTTCCACGAAAAAGAAGATGAGCTTGTAGAATATTCGGCCAAGGCTAATTTTAAAATTCTCGGAAAAGAATTGGGCCCCCTTATGAAAAAGGCTGCTGCCATAATTGAACAGATGAATTCAAGTGAAATTCAAAACATAATGGAGGGAGCTACTTTAAGTATCGACATCGAAGGAAAATCGGTAGAAATAACCGCCGATAAGATTGTGATAAATAGAATCGAAAAGGCTTCTTTAAAAATAGTAAATGAAGGAACCTTAACCGTAGGCCTTAATACCGAGCTGACTGAAGAACTTTTAATGGAAGGTTATATCAGGGACTTGGTAAGAGGTATTCAGACACTGCGTAAGGAATGCGGGCTTGATGTTACCGATAGAATTAAACTTTATCTTTCAGCCTCTCAAAAAAATGCCGATAATAAAGAGTTGGAAAAAGCTTTTGAGCTTTTTAAGGACTATGTTTGTGATGAAACCTTGACTGTGCAATCTTCTTGGCTTAAAACCGGAGAATTGACAAAGCTCGGTTCCATTAAAACAAGCCTTGTTGAAGCCGGCGATTATGAATGGGAGATTGGAATTGAAAAGAATAATTAGAAATACTTTTGCTGCACTCATTTTTATTTTGGTTTTTGCTTCATGTAAAACCGCACCGCCTCTTCCCGGAGTAGTAAGTCCCTTCGGTATGATAGGCGATGGTGCCGATATGTATATTTATATGCCTATCGAGAAAAATAAAAAAATAGCGGAACCGATTTTGACTTCTGTCGGCGGAGAGTCTATGAAGCAGGCCTTGAGCCGGACTACTGCAGTATATTCAGGGGTATTTGTAAAAAATAGGCTTACTGAAATTAGGATTTGTTCTACCGGTAAATATCCGTATGGAGTGACTGACAGTATTTTTAAGAAGAAGAACGGATGGGAGCCTAAAAAAACAAAAGAGAAGTATAAGTATTATAAGTCGTCATATATTGATGTTTCTATTCCCTCTCCTCAAATAGCTTGTCTGGTTATGGGCCCTAATGACAGACAAAGTATGGAAGTTTTTTTAGGAAAGTTGAGTAATCCGGAAGAAGCTCTTTTTCCGCAGCGGTTTGATGACCTTGTAAATTCCGGTTCTCAGGATATAGGGCTCTTTGTAAAAAACGGGGACTTTTTTTTAGGGCAGATAATAGGGGTTCAGCTTGGGCTTCCTGTCGGCGTAATAGAGATGTACTTAAAAAAGAATTCGGAAGTTGAAAATGAATATCTTTATGATTTGAGTATTGAAACACAAAACATGATGACGGCTTCCTTATTGAAATTATTTTTTAAAAAACAACTTAAGGCTGATGTAAGACTTGAAGAAAATAAGCTGATTATAGAAAACAGACCGGTTACTGAATCTAAAATTATTGAAATAATAAAGTCTTTATATAATTATTAAATGGGAGTTTAAAGATGCCAACTTATGAGTATGTTTGCGATTCTTGCGGTCATGATTTTGAGGTTTTTCAGAGAATGAGTGATGAACCCGTATCTGTATGTCCTGAGTGCGGTAAGCCTGTAAGAAGAGTTATTTCGGGAGGCTTAGGAATTAATTTTAGAGGATCCGGTTTTTATGTAAACGATTCTTCTTCCGCTTCAAAGGCTGCTTCAGGCGGCTGTTCAGGTTGTTCTTCACCTTCATGCTCAACATGCAAACACTAAGGTTTTATGGGTAAGATAGAAAAAGGGCATTTGCCTAAGTTCTTTTGTGAAAACTGCGGGCAAGAGGTAAAGCGTAACACAAAGGTATGTCCTCATTGCGGACGTTTTTTTGCCTCGGTAAGATGCCCTGCTTGTAATTATATGGGGCATACGGATGAATTTGTAAACGGATGCCCCTCTTGCGGCTTTGCTATAAGCTCTGACTCTAATAAGAATACAAAAAAATATCATAGGAATAAACTAAAAGAATACCGCACAAAATATAAATCCAATAGGTATGATGATCCTCTTCCTTGGTGGGTTTACAGCCTTGTCATAGGC
>CAJPPE010000063.1 GCA_905372345.1 uncultured Treponema sp.
TATAAGAACAGTTATATTCGGCCTTTACTATAGGAGGTTTTTATGAAAAAGACATTAATTTTTATTTTGATGATACTTGTTTTGATGGTGTCATCCTGTAATTTATTTTTAACGGAAGAATACGGCGAGCTTATTTTGAGCTTTGACGGAAGTCTTCCCGACGGTGCCAGAGCCTTGGGTCCCGACGGTCTTCCAATTCTTTCAACTACAAATATGAAAATCGATATAATCAGAGAAGACGGCTATATGGTAACAAGAGAACTAAGTTCCGAAGAGCCCAAATCCCTGATTGAGCTTATGCCTATCGGAGAAAAGATAGATATAATAGTTACTGCAATTAATCCATCCGGTCAATGGTCGGGAAGGGCTTCCCACACTGTAACCTCAGGCCAAAATCATGTAAGAGTCCTATTAAACAAAAATATTTCAGGACTAAAAAGTCTTTTATTCACAAAAACACCAGATTCATCATCCTCGAGTGTGTTACTCTACAACTTAAGTTTATACATGGGCGGAAAAGAAGTTAAGATTGACGAATTTGAAAAAGTGTATAGTTTTGCCCGCGACAGCAAGGGCCGGCTTTATGTCAGATATAAAAAGAGTGGTCCCCCTGTTGTAGAACATCTTGCCCGTTATACGAGTGAGGGTGAATTTGACAGTACTAACACTTCCGCTTCTAACATCAAATTTCTTGCAAACGATTATACAACCGGAAGGATGTACGGCATTAATGGTTCCGGAAATGTTTATAAAATACAGGAGACCTTAAGTCTATCCACTAGTCTGATAGCAACTCTCGATTTTTATCAAGGTATAGCGGCAATAGATAACAATCGGGCTGCGTGGACATGGAAGGATAGTGATTTAGAAATAAAGGTTGACACTTTGAGTGGAACCTCTCCTTCAAGAACTGGACCAATTCATAATCATATTGACATCACAGGCTGCAAAGAATCTACAGTAAACGATCTTTTTATCCGCGGCGATTATGTATATGTGCTTTTTACTACAGTTAATGAAAGTATAACATCAAGTGATCCTAACCTTTACTCTTTAGGCGGGATTGTCCGTTATAATATAAACAATTTGACTGCTCCTCCTGTAAAAATCGGTTTTTCAAACAGCGTCAGCTTTGAAAATCAGTTATTAAAAAACTACGACTACTCCAAAAACTTTTACGGTGCAGTAAAAGTAATCGGTTTTGATGAAGAAAACATCTACATAGCCGATGACGGCTTTGATGCTGCTTATTTTGCTGAAAATCCCCATATCGTTAAAAACCGCAACCGTATCGCAACTCTTAATATCGCAACAAATACTTTAAGTTTTTCGGATGAAAGAACTGCAAAATGGTATAACGAATGGAAAGAGTGGAGAACGCCTAATACGAAGATGATAGTGTGGGACTATAGCGGTTCATCGTATTATCAGGTAGAAACCGGTGCCGAAGATCCATTACCCCCTGCTTTTGCCACGGGATTAACCGATGTATTCTGTTACGATGCGGCCGGCAATCTTTATGTCGCGAAAGAAACTCCCAACGCGGTACATCGTTTTACACTTAAAGATGACGGAAGCTATGGCAGCGGTGTTAATAAGTCTATATCTGTAATGCCGGATGCTATGGCAGTTTCCGTTTCTTCCATTGCTGCCGATGCGGGAAAAACAATTTTGTTTTATTATCAAAAGCCGTCCAGTTATCTTTTTAAGCACAAAATAGAGCGGCTTGCATGGCCTACGGATACTTTCTCTTATGCAGCAACAGCGTCCGCAATTACATTGGCTGATTTAGGCCAATATGACACCGTTACTGCAATGGCAGCAAATAAGGACGGCATTTTTGTTGCGGTAAAAACCGTAAGAGATAAGGATGCTCACAGTGAAAAATATATGATTAGGGTTAAAAAATATGCACATAAACTGCTTGACTATACGGCAAGTATTAGTGCTGATGAAACCGTAACCGTTATTGATGAAACATCGACAAACTATCCTAATGTTCCTCCTCATAGTTGGACAGCGGAACAGGCAAACGCATACATCAATGAAAACCTCAACGCCCTTTATATTAAAGACGGTATACTATACGGTCTTATAACCAAGCAAAAAGGGGCCGCTACGGGTATGGGCTCCTATTCCACAGAGGTATTTATAGGCGGTAAACTGGTTAAAATCGGAGAAACAGGGGCATCTTTCGGTTCTCCTGCCGTAACCTTGTATGAAAGGACGGGCCTTACACCTGAAACATCAGGAAGGTTTGCCCCTTACCGCTTTATTGCGATCAAGCCCAAAAAACTTGTTATAGCCTCCAAAGGTTATTACGGTAAATTGATCAACAATGATAATCCGGTTAACCCCGTTACGGATAAAAAGACTTACAAAAAAGTGTTTGTATTCGATATAGGAAACTGGGCTAATCCTGCCGAAACTATTACTCAAGCCGGTTTTTCAAAAGATTTGTACTATAGCAACGGCTTTTATTGGTACTAAGTGAATAATCCTCTTATAAGTCTTTCCGTTCCCGTGTACGGAACGGAAAGTGCTTTACCTGCTTTTTTGGATAGTATCTTGGAGCAGCATCCTCTGTCCGGCAGTTACGCGGGGCAGAGGGCTTTGCCCATCGAAATTCTCATCGTAAATGACGGAAGCCCTGACGGTTCTTCTTTACCCAAAATCCTCAAACCCTATAAAAAGCCTTTAAAAAAACTGGGGGCATGTCTTGAACTTCTTGAACATGGAACAAACCTCGGGACCTTTGAAGCCCGCCGTACTTTAGTAAATGCTGCCCGCGGGGACTATGTTTTTTTTATAGACCCCGATGATACCATGCCTTCCGATTCTCTTTTGAATTTTTATGATGGTCTGCTTGCTTCGGGCTGCGGTATTCTTTCAAATGCTGCGGATATTATTCAAGGTAAAATGCGGTTGTCTGTTCCCCGTCTTAATCCTGCGGATAAAGACGCTGAGGAAAAATTCGATGCTTTTTCGAAAAGCGTGCAAGCCGTACATCCGGGCTTTCTTTCAGGGGAAGAAGTTCTTGAAAATTTTTTAATCAAAAAAGAGCATTCGAGTTTTTTATGTGCTAAGCTATTCCGTACCGGTCTTTTGCAAGAGGTGTATGCCGAGCTCCCTCATATTTTTTGCATTATGGCAGAAGACCTTTTGGTATATTTTTTTGTGCTTTTAAAAAAGCCTGTGTACTACGGTATCGATTCTTTTGTATACAATTACATCAATGATACTGGTATATCTTCTGCCTCTCAGGTTATAAATCTTGACCGTTGGGAAAAAATCTGTTCCTCTGCCTCTGTCTTTACCATTATTTTTTCATATATTCAAGAAAATCCTCTTGATGAAAAATATGTAAAAGAACTACGCATCGCATGCAATAACCAGCTTAAAAAAATTATAAGCAAAATGAAAAGAGATTTTACCGGCAGTCTCCGTGCCGAAGCCTACGCAATCCTCTGCGATTACTGGGGCGAAGACTATGTAAAACAAATTGAAAAAAGCATGAAGGACGAAGAACAAAAGTAAAAGTGAAAAAGTGTCGTCTTGATGTTCTTATGATTCAATATTCCTTACTCCATCCATTGACTTTTTTTTAGAATTTATGTTATACTATACTTTCTGATATTCCGTAGTGCTGGCGGATAAATTAAGGAGATAAGGCTTATGCCTACAATTAATCAATTGATAAAAAAGGGACGCAAATCTGCTGCAGTTAAGACAAAAAGTCCTGCTTTGCAGTCTTGCCCCCAAAAGCGCGGTGTTTGCACCAGCGTTAAGACAATTACGCCTAAAAAACCGAACTCGGCCTTAAGAAAGGTTGCCCGTATCCGTTTAAGTAACGGAATCGAAGTAACCGCTTATATTCCCGGTATCGGACACAACTTGCAGGAACACTCTGTTGTTCTCGTAAGAGGCGGACGTGTTAAGGACCTCCCGGGTGTACGCTATCACATTATACGCGGTACTAAAGACGCTCTCGGTGTAGAAGACAGAAAACGAGGCCGCTCCAAGTACGGAGCCAAGAGGCCCAAGGCTTAGGGGGTAAAAAATGGCTAGAGGAAAAGTTACTGCAAGACGCCCTGTTGCTCCCGACAGCAAGTACAATAGCGTGGTAGTTACCCGCTTTATCGGAAGAATGATGCTTTCAGGCAAAAAGAGCATTACTACAAAGATCATGTACGATTCTTTTGATAAAATCAAGGAAAAAACCGGCGAAGAACCATTGGCCGTTTTTTCAAAAGCCTTAGACAACGTAAAACCCGTTGTTGAAGTAAAGTCCCGCCGAGTTGGAGGTGCTACCTATCAGGTTCCGATGGATATTCCTGAGGGAAGGCGAGAAGCCTTGGCTATGCGCTGGATTATCGGCGCTGCCAGAAAGCGAAGCGGTCATGAAATGTCCGAAAGATTGGCTTCAGAGCTGATCGATGCATACAACAACACCGGAACAGCCTTCAAAAAGAAGGAAGAAGTTCACAGAATGGCCGAAGCAAACAAAGCTTTTGCACACTTCAGGTGGTAGTTCAAAAGGGAGTTCAGAATACGGACTCCCTTTTTTTGTAAATATTTTATCCGCCATGGACGGCGATGGTTCCAAACTCTAAGATTAAAAATATACAAGGATGTACATTTTTCATCGACCCCCTTGTATTATTATACTGTAACGTCTTGTATCTTGAAAAGTATTGAAGACTTTTCGGTTTTATAAAATCATTTAGGAGAAACTGTCTGTTTCCTCCTAAAAATCTATAAAGATGAGGTATTGATTATGGGTAATGATATTTCTAAGATGAGAAATATCGGTATTAGTGCACACATTGACTCCGGTAAAACAACTCTTTCGGAACGAATTCTTTTTTATTGTGATAGAATTCATGCTTTACACGAGGTTCGCGGAAAAGACGGTGTGGGTGCTACGATGGATAATATGGAGCTTGAAAAGGAACGCGGTATCACGATTCAGTCAGCTTCAACTCAGGTTAAATGGAAGGATTATACGGTAAACGTAATTGACACTCCCGGGCACGTAGACTTCACAATCGAAGTTGAACGTTCTTTGCGCGTTTTGGACGGAGCTATCTTGGTTCTTTGTTCTGTCGGAGGTGTTCAGTCCCAGTCTATCACTGTTGACAGACAGTTAAAACGCTACCATGTCCCCCGAATTGCATTTGTAAATAAGTGCGACAGAACCGGTGCTAACCCGTTTAAAGTTAGAATGCAGCTTAGGGAGAAGCTCGGGCTCAATGCTTATATGATGCAGATTCCCATAGGTTTGGAAGACAAGCTTGAAGGCGTTGTAGACTTAGTTACAATGAAGGCTATGTATTTTGAAGGTGAAAACGGTACCCAAATCCGTATGGCGGAAATCCCCCAGCATCTTCTAGCCGATGCTCAAAAATACAGGGAAGAAATGATTGATGCCGCTACCATGTTCTCAGATGAACTGGCAGAAGCCTTTTTGGAAGGTACAGAAACCGAAGAAATGATAAGAGCAGCCGTCAGAAAGGGAACCCTTGCAGAGCAGTTTGTTCCCGTCTTCCTCGGCTCGGCTTATAAAAATAAGGGTATCCAGCCCCTTTTGGATGCCGTAGGTTATTATCTTCCCGATCCGACGGAAATCGAAAATACGGCTTTAGATATCGATGAAAATGAAAAGCCCGTCGTTCTCGGTACGGATGAAAACGCTCCCGTCGTTGCATTAGGCTTTAAGCTTGAAGACGGAAAATACGGACAGCTTACCTACGTCCGAGTTTATCAGGGAACTTTAAAGAAAGGTGAGGAGCTTTTTAATACCCGCGCCAAAAAGAAGTTTAAGGTAGGCCGTTTGGTTCGAATGAACTCTGCAAGTATGGAAGATATTAACGAAGGCGGTCCCGGTGACATCGTAGCTCTTTTCGGTATTGACTGTGCTTCGGGAGATACATTCTGCGGAGGTAATTTAAATTATGCAATGAGCTCCATGTATGTTCCGGATCCCGTTATCTCTCTTTCTCTTACACCGAAAGATAAGCAGGCTGCCGATCAAATGTCCAAGGCTCTTAACCGTTTTACAAAAGAAGACCCGACTTTCAGAAGTTATGTAGACAAGGAATCAAACCAGACCATTATTCAGGGTATGGGCGAACTCCACTTGGAAGTTTATATTGAGCGAATGAAGAGGGAATATAAGTGTGATGTTGAAACAGGTATGCCTCAGGTTGCATACAGAGAAGCTATTACCCAAAGAGCCGACTTTAACTATACTCACAAAAAACAGACAGGCGGTTCCGGTCAGTTCGGCCGTGTTGCAGGCTTTATTGAACCCATTACCGAACAGGATTATGAGTTTGACAATCAGATAAAGGGAGGAGCAATTCCTTCGGAATTTATACCTTCTTGCGATAAGGGCTTTAAAGAAGCTATCAAGAGGGGTACCCTCATCGGATTCCCGATTGTCGGAACTAAGGTTACTATAAATGACGGACAGTCCCACCCGGTAGACTCCTCGGATATGGCCTTCCAAGCTGCTGCAATCGGTGCCTTCCGTGAGGCTTACAAGGCTGCAAAACCTGCAATTCTTGAACCCATTATGAAGGTTTCTATTGAAGGACCTCAGGAATTCCAAGGTAATATCTTCGGTCTTATTAATCAAAGACGCGGAATTATTATTTCATCAACTGAAGACGATAACTTTACCCGTGTAGATGCCGAAGTTCCGTTAAGCGAAATGTTCGGATTTTCTACCATTCTGCGTTCTTCAACACAGGGAAAGGCTGAATACTCTATGGAATTTGCCAAGTACGGCAAGGCTCCGGCAAGTATTTCGGAAGAACTGATAAAAGAATACGAAGCTAAAAGGCTTGCAGAAAAAAAATAAGGAGGCTCTGTAATGCTTAAAGAAGATTTGATTGAAAAAAGCCCGATGAGAAAACTTGAAAAAGCTCTCGGCGGCGGCTTGGCAGCAGGTGAGGTAGGTGTTGTTACATCAAAAAAAGGTGTAGGAAAAACATCTATTTTGGTTCAGTTCGGTTTGGATAAACTTTTACAGGACAAGCCTGTTGTTCATATATCGTTCAGTCAGCATGTAGACTATGCCATAACTTGGTATAATGATATGTTTAATGAACTTTCAAAGAAAAAGAACCTCGGCAATGCTCCGGAAGTAAAGGCTCAGGCCTTTTCAAAGAGGATTGTTTTAAACTTTAACCAAGATACGGTTAGAACTACTCAGATTTTAAAGACAATCAGGGCTTTATTTGAAGGAGGTTCAAAGCCGTCTGTAGTTATGATTGACGATTTTAATTTTGCAAAGGCTCTCCCCGAAGCAATGAAGGAAATGAAGGCTTTTGCCAAAGAAATGGGTGTTGCCGTTTGGTATACGGCTGCCGCAGATGTTGCTTCTTTTGAAATCGATGAGAGCTTGAAGAAGTATGTTGATGAGATTGATGTACTTCTCTATCTTGAAAATGACGGAGATTTTGTAAGGATTAAGGCTTTAAAAGAACATGGAAACGGAGCTTCCGATACCGGTTCTTCTTTTGATGCTAAAACCATGCTTTTGAGCGAAAAATAATCCGTAAGACTATTAAAAAAAGCCGTGAAAGGTTGGTACCCTGCACGGCTTTTTTATTGTATGTTGATTGTGAAGATTAACCGGGAAAAAGCAGGTGTTTACCAGACTAATTTCTTTTTTACTTCAACCTTAGAGACTCCGAAAAGTCTCTTGATTTGTTCTTTTTTGTAATTTGAGCGGGAAAGTTTATTATATTCATCAGCTACCTTTTGAAGGTCTTCTTCGGATTCGGTATAAACGGCATAGGCTGCGGCAGCCCTAAAAGCTCCGGCTTCTAAAAGTTGGTCAAGATTTTTATTTGAATTTTTTGATAGTCTTGCCTTATCTACTATAGCTGAATTTCCGTCATAACCTATTGTGTTTATAAAATCTTTGATTTCCATAACTTCTCTCCAATTTAACTTTTTTATAAATCAACAACCCCGACGCGAGGTCGGGGTACAGTACTCAATGTTTCGCACTGTATGTTCTCATAAGGTGGTTGCAG
>CAJPPE010000064.1 GCA_905372345.1 uncultured Treponema sp.
CCTTTAAAAAAACTGTTTTTTTAGCACCCATAATCATTTTAATAGTTTTTTATAAAACCCGCAAATATCCTTATAAAGCCTTAATATTTCGGCCTTATCTTCTATAAAATAGCGGTGAACATCGGGGATTGTTTTAAAAAAGGTTTCTTGACGTTTGGCATAGTGTTTGGTATTCTGTTTTATAAGAGCCGAGACTTCCTCCAAGTCTGATTCCGGTTTTAAGCGCTTATTTTCATCGAAAAATTCCCTGTAGCCTATGGCTTTAAGTCCGGGGCTTTCGCTTGTATAGCCCATCTCATAAAGCTTTTTTACTTCATCATATAAGCCCTCGGCAAACATAGCATCGACCCTCTTTTCGATTCTTTCGTATAAGAGAGAGCGGGTTCTTTCGATGCTTAAGATAAAAAACTCGTATTCTTCTCTTGGATTTTCGGGGAGGGCAAAAGAGCTTAAAGGCTTCCCTGAAGCGGTAAAAACTTCATGAGCTCTTATTATTCTGTATTCGTCATGAACATGGAGCCTTTCTGCCGTCTGAGGGTCTATTTTTTTTAGCTCTTCTAAAAGAATGCCGGACCCTTCTTCCTTTGCCCGTTTTTGAAAATGCCCACGGATTTTAGGGTCGGCTGTGGGCGTAACGGGAAGGCCGTATATAAAATTCTTTAAGAAAAAAGCCGTCCCTCCCATCAAGACCGGAAGTTTTCCCTGCCTATATATTTCGGGGCAAAGCTTATCGGCTTCTTTTACAAAATCGGCTGCCGAAAATTCTTCGGAAGGGTCTTTTATGGCGATTAAATGATGGGGAAGGTCTTCCAATTCTTCTTTGGAAGGTGAAGCCGAGCCGATATGCATATGTTTATACACCTGAACCGAGTCGGCACTTATAATTTCGGCACAAGCTGAAAGAGCCGAGATTCCGCCTTCTTTTGAGAAATCTTTTGAATGTTTATAAGAAAATATTTCGGAGGCTAAGCTTGTTTTTCCCGAAGCCGTCGCTCCGAAAAAAATCAATACTGGAACCACGCAAACGTTTGAAGCAGAAATTTTAGTTGAATTCGGGGTGACGCTCTATCTGATAGTTTACTTCACCGGTAAAAATTTGCTTTGCTCCGGCTGAAACAACCTTGTCTCCGCTTTTTTCGGCATTAGGCTCTTGGATTTTAGCCAGCTGATAGGCCCTTCTTGTCGATGCGCATGTAATCTCGTAAATATTGTCATCAAACTCGATGAGTTCTTCTAATGGAAATATCATAAGCTTATTCTACTATTATTTAAGAAAAAAGTCAATATTTTCACTTATTGAATTTCCGAGGTTATAAATGTCATTCACTCTTGCTTGACAAAAAGATAGTGCGGTTATATAATTAACAAATCTTGTTGAGGGAGCCTTTATGAAAAAAGAGAAAACATTCACATTTAAACAGATATTTTCTACAAAAAATTTTTATAAACATCCCGTATCAATGCTTATAACGATTCTTGCAATAACCTTGTTTTTTGCTCTTCAAATAATAAGATTAAATTTTGATAATAACAACTTCCGGTTTATTCCTAAAAACGACCCTTCCAGAATCAGTGCAAAAAAAATTGCCGACATTTTCGGAGAAGATGTGCCGATTTTGATAGGCATAGAACGCCGTTTTTCTACCATCATTGACAAAGAATTTTTAGATGAAGTGAAACAACTGGATGAAAAACTAAAAGAAATTGAGTTGGTAAAAAACACGGTTTTGATAACAAATACAACCCATATAGACATTGGCGAAGAAGGGATTGTAAGCGAGCTCATTATTCCGCCGGATTTTTCGGGTGCGGAAGAAGAAATTAAGTCTATTAAACATAAGCTCCGCAGTTGGGACATGTATGAACGGAGCCTTGTTTCCGAAGATTTACATGCAACCCAAATCCTTGTTTTTCTTAATATAACAAATGAAGAAAGCGGCTCTCCCGAAACAATTGCGGCCTGCCGTAAAATTATGAAACTGACAGACTCTTGGAATTTTCCCGATTCTAAAATTTACCTGACGGGGACTCCTATTTTTAACGAGATAGTAAATGAAGCAACCGCCCATGATTTAAGCTTTTTAGTTCCTCTGGTTATCATTGTCGTTTTGGGCGTTTTATTTCTTTCTTTTAGAAGGTTTACCGGTGTGTTTTTACCGCTTTTGACGGTTATATGCTCCGTAATATGGGCTTTGGGAGCGATGGCTCTTTTTAATGTTCCCTTATCGATTCTTTCTACAATTTTACCGATTATTTTAATTGCAGTCGGTTCGGCATACGGCATCCATGTTATAAACCACTATTATGACGAGGTCGTACAAGATGATTCCATCTCAAAAGAGGAGCATAAAGAACAGGTTGTTAAGGCCTTAAGCGAGGTTATAAGGCCGGTTTTTTTGGCTGCTCTCACAACCTTCGCAGGCTTTGTTTCTTTTTGTTTTACCTCTGTCGTCCCCATCTTCGAATTCGGTATCTTTTCGAGCTTCGGTGTTGCAGCAGCATTTTTAATATCCATAACCTTAATTCCCGGCATATTGATACTAAGAGGGCCTAAAAAGCCGTCAATGCGATGGGCGGATAAAAAAGATAACACCAGCCGCTTGGATCGCGGCATTGCAAGTACCTTTGTTCTTATTGCAGAACATTCCCGCTCGGTCATTCTTTTTGTCGGTCTCATAATAATTTTTTCCATATTCGGAGTAAAGAAACTTGTTATCGATAATGTTTTGATGGAGTACTTTGATAAAGATGTTGCAGTAATTCAATCCGATAGTTTTATGCGTAAACACTTCGGCGGTTCAAAAGTTCTTGAAATGGTCATAAAGACCCAAGACGGTTCCGATGTTTTACGTCCCGATATTTTAAAAGCTATCGATGATCTTTCTTCTTTTTTGGAAGAAGAAGTTGAAGATGTAGGCAAGGTTACCTCTATCGTTCCCCTAATTAAGCGTTTAAATCAGGCATATAATGCCGATGAAGCTCCCGAAGGAGTTTCTAAAGAAAGTCAAGGTGCTGATGATAATATAAATGAAGCAGAACCTTCAGACGATTTCGGAGACTTCGGAAATTTTGAAGAAGAATCGTATGACGCTGATGCTCAAATTGCAAAAAACACCTCTAAACCTAAAAAGCAATATACCCAAGAAGAAATTATGGCTATGCTGAACGAAGCCGCGGAAGAAAGAGCAAAAAATAATCTTTCCGCAGAGGACTTAGTTTACGAATTCGGAAAAAAAGTAAACTACAAGGGGCTTGCCTACTATGAGATTCCTTCCGATCCTAAAAAATACGGCAAGAATTCTCAAGAAGAACTTTCGGCCATAATGCAAAACTATCTAATACTTTTAGGGAAAAACACTGAAGGTTTTTTAGATAATAATACAAATCCCAAAACATTAAAAGTGAATATTCAGCTCCGCACCGTCGGACAGCAGGATACGGACAAGGTTCTTGAAGAAATTAACGAATTTGTACACCTTAAATTCCCCAAGGATGTAATAGCCGAAACAGGCGGCTTTGTATTGGTCGAAAAGACCTTGAACAAACTCGTAGTAGAATCCCAATTGATTTCAGTAGGGGTTTCCTTATTTATAGTTTTTATAATTCTTTCCGTCTATTATAAATCAGCCTTTGCGGGCTTTTTTGGAATTATTCCGCTGGCACTTTCTATCTTGATTAACTTCGGCATAATGGGCAGATTGGGCATAAAGCTCAACATAGGAACTGCAATGGTTGCAAGTTTTGCAATAGGAATAGGAGTTGATTATACAATTCATCTTTTGGCAGCCTATCATAAATGCTTTTTAAAAACAAAGGGCAGCGGCCAATTTTTGTATCTAACCTTCTTGGGCTCGGGAAAGGCTATCTTATTCAATGCCGTATCCGTAGGAGCAGGTTTTGCAGTTTTAATGTTCTCAAAATTTAACATGCTTTCAGAACTGGGCTTTTTAATTGCCCTGATAATGATAACCAGCTCCCTCGGCAGCTTGACTATTCTTCCGGTTTTATTAAATTTAATGAAACCAAAGTTTATAAGAAAACTTTTACCTGTAGACATAAAGGAAATCAAAAACGAATATCCTTTTAATGAAGAAAAAGATACGGAGGAAGTATGAAAAAAATTACTTTAAGTTTAATTTTTACTATCGGATTTTGCAGTTTAATCTTTGCCCAAAGTGCAGAAGAAATTGCAGCTAAAACAAAGACAAAAAATACGGCATCTTCACTTGGCTCGGAATCAAGTTTGGATATGCAGTCAGGCGGAAAAACCCTTTCAACATTAGAGATTAGACAATATTCTTCTTTGGACAAAAACGGTTTACAGAGAATGTTTGTCGAAATAAAAAATCCCCCGTCTTATAAGGGTTCAAGATTTTTAATGATTGAAAAGGCCGACGGCACCACGGACCAGAAAATGTATTTGGCCCAAACAAAAAAGGTACAAAAAATATCGGCCCAAGGAAGTGCCGATGAGCCATTTATGGGTTCGGACTTTTCAAATAACGATATTTCGTTTATGGAAAGGGACACAAAGCTCGATAATTTTAAAATTTTAGGCGAAGAAGAATATGCCGGAAAGCCTGTCTATCTTATAGAATCTACCCCTAAGGATAAAAATTATACATATTCAAAAACCATAATGCGGATCACAAAGGATAAAAATCTTTTACTCAAGGCAGAATTTTATCAAGGTTCTCAGCTTGTAAAGACTCTTGAGCTTTACGATTATAAGGAAGTAAACGGAATAATGACAGCCTATAAAACAAAACTGTCCACCGTCAAAACAAATACCTCAACCATAATCACAATAAAAAAAATAGAATACGGTATGAAGATTCCCGATTATGTTTTTACACAAAAATACTTGGAAACCGGTAAAAAATAAATTATTTATAAATTAAGGGAGACCTTAAACACAAATTGAGTTAAGGTTTCCTATAAGGTATTTTACAATATGAAAAAGTCTTTCTTTATGTTAGTTTTTATCCTTTCTATAAGTGCATTGATTTTTAGCGAAGATGACAGTTTGGGAGATTTCGGTTTTGATAATGAAGAAAGCGGAAGGGAATCAAGTGTATTCAGCATAGATTTCGGCGGTGCTTTTTATACAGGCACGGAAGTTTTCTTTGATGCCCTTAAAAAACCCGAAAACTTTAAACCGCCCTTCCCTCTTTGGGGCAGTCTCCATTTAGAAGCAAAGTCGCCCCTTGCCGAAGCCTATGCCTCGGTAAACTTAAACGCCAAAACTCTTGCGATCGGAATGGGTGAAACAGCCGAATTCTTTCCCAATCCTCTTTTTCCTGCATGGATTGACGAAGCCTATGTACAAGCCCTTACCGGCCCTGTAGTTTTTGGCGGAGGAATCAAAAAAATAAACTGGGGAAGAGCTAATTTTTTAAGTGTTTTGGATATTGTAAACCCCAAGGACTACAGCAAGCCTTACGAATTCTATCCCGAAAAAATTAAAAAAGCTTCTCCGGTTTTTTTTCTTTCGGCCTATCTGCCCAAAGAAATGAAGCTTGAGTTTGTATATCTTCCGGTTTTTGAAGCCGATGAATTTGCGCTCGACGGGCGATGGGAAAAAAACACATTTGCAAACATTGAGCAAGCTCTACCTTCTTCTGAAAATAAAGCCTTGTTTGAAGCAAAGAAAAAACTTTTTTTAAAAGACCAAAAAACAAACACATTTGACTATGCCCAAGGAGGCTTGCGTTATAGCCTGACAATCGGCGGTAAACACGATCTAGGCTTTCAGTATTTTACGGGCTTTTTACATGAGCCTAATTTTAAATCGAGGCATAAACCTTCCGCCCCCACCGAAGCGGAATTTACACAAGTCTTCGATAAGGCAGAACTTACATACAACCGCTATCATCAAATCGGGGCAGATTATGAGGCAATGTTCGGACAGTTTACAGTACAGGCCGAACTTGCCGCAAACATAACCGCTGACTTAAAAGGAAACAATCCCGATATATACAACCCGAACCTTGCATGGAATTTAGGCCTTTTATACGATCTTCCTAAAAATATAAACTTAAGACTTCAAGCTGCCGAAACTGTAAGACTTTTAAATTCGGGAATAAATCAAGATAAACTCAGTCTCGACACGGAAAAGGGAAGCCCTATAACAGATAGCCGGCTCCTTTTTTCCATCGCTCAAACCTTGGTACGAGGCTCCCTTGAATGGAAGCTCAATGCTATTGTAGAAATAGAAGATGCGGATTTTATAATAAACCCCGAACTTTCATGGCTGATAGGCACAATCGACTTTGATTTAGGCTTGGGCTTCTTCGGCGGCAAAAAAAGCGGTAAATTAGGCCGATACCGAAACAATCATTTTATAAAAATGAGCATCGGCTATGAGTTTTAACTATTTGGTAACTAAAAATATTTAATAAGATAATCGGAGGTCATTATGTTGGTTAAAGAAGAAGTCGAAAAAGGCATAGCCTTGGTAAGGCCTTATTTACAGGCAGACGGCGGAGATATAGAGCTTGATTCGGTTGATGAAGCCGGAAAAGTTTATGTTAAGTTAAAGGGAGCCTGCGGCTCATGTCCTATGGCTATCTACACTCTTAAAATGGGCGTTGAAGAACAGCTTAAGGACATGTTCCCCGAAGTTACCGAGGTAGTCGCAGTTTAAAACTTTAGAGCGGTTAAGCTATTATTGCCTCTAAGGCAATTTCCATCATGGTTTTAAAGGTAGTTTGCCGCTCTTCGGCACTTGTCTGCTCCTGTGTAACTATATTATCCGAAATGGTAAGAACGGCAAGGGCTTGACGCTTATACTTTGCAGCCAGAGTATAAAGCTCTGCAGCTTCCATCTCTACGGCTAAAACTCCGTAAGCAGCCCACATCTTCCATGTTTCAAGGTCATCATAAAAAACATCAGAGCTGGCAATCGAGCCTACTAAGGGTTTAATTCCCATTTTTTGAGCATGGTCATAGGCATTTTTTAACAAGTTCCAATCGGCGGTAGGAGCATAATGACAGCCTCTAAAGCGGTGCGTGTTGATACCCGAATCGGTAGAGGCCGACATAGCTAAAACTACATCCCGCAAGCCCATATCCTTTTGCAAGGCTCCGGCCGTTCCGATACGGATAGCCCTTTGTACACCGTACTCGTTAAACAACTCATTTGCATAGATTGAAAAAGAAGGCTGCCCCATTCCGGTTCCCTGAACCGAAACCCTTACACCCTTGTATGTTCCCGTAAAGCCCAACATACCTCTAACTTTGTTATAACATTGAGGATTTTCCAAAAAATTGTTTGCAACAAATTCCGCCCTCAAAGGATCTCCCGGTAGAAGAATTTTATCGGCAATTTCTCCTTGTTTTGCAGCTATATGAACACTCATTATTTACCTCCAGAAAAATTAAACAAATTCACTATGCCTTGATTATACCGGTTTTTTGGTAAAGATACAATTACACACTGTATGTCAATTTTAGAATTATGTGATGATGAGCAAAAATAATTTGGTGTTGGTTCTGTGTTTGTCTGTCATTAGTATATAGTATAAAGCATTAGGGGTGAAATTGCAAGGCTTAAAAACTGCGATTTATAGGGTTTTTAATTTTTCCCAAAGCTCTGAAATTTTTTCGATGATTATTTTTTTTTCTACCTTTCCCGAAATATAGGCATCGGAAAGTTTTTTTAGCTCGGGTAAATCTTCTCTAAAGATTTCAAACTTTGACAGGGGCAAGGCCTTTGCATCATACTCAATGCAAAGGCTTCCCGTCCTCTCATTCCTTTCAATTTTGCTGACCGCCTTATGAGAAGACGCTGCCTTTTCAAAAGCTTCAAAAATATCCTTATCTTTTATCATCTCGCCCCTGAGCCTTATATGCCCGGGAAAAAAACTTGAAACAGTCATTACTTTATCCGGCCTCCGATTAAATAGATTCGGCGAGGGGCGGCTCATAACTTCTCATTGCAGACATACCTATGGCAACAGTCGAACCGTTATGGACTAAGGCCGCTGTAGCCGGAGGAATTGAGCC
>CAJPPE010000065.1 GCA_905372345.1 uncultured Treponema sp.
GGCAGAGAATCCTCATCCGAAGCCCCTCCGTCAGTTTCTGCAAACAAGAAAACCGAAAACAAAAAGAAAATAATAAACAACAGCTTTTTCCCCAAGCTCATTAAAGGCCCCCACCCGATTTTTAAGTTTATATATCCGAAATACGCTCAGCCGGAGATAAAATTTCGGTTATACGGACACCGAAACTTTCTTCTATAACTACAACCTCTCCCTTGGCTATAGGCTTGTGGTTTACAAGAACGTCTACAGGTTCACCGGCAAGTTTATCAAGTTCAATAATATGCCCTTCACCCATTCCAAGGATTTCTTTAATCATTCGCTTTGTTCGTCCTAGTTCTACGGTCATTTCCATGTAAACGTCCATGATAAGACCGATATTACCCTGCTCCTCCTGACTTACAAAACCCTGAAGGGGCGGAAATTGAACAGGCTGAACACTGGCGCCCATTCCCATTTGTGGCATCATGCCCATATTATTCATAGCCTGCATATTTCCTCCTTGCTGAGGCGATCCTTGGGGCATACCGGAACTAAACGCTTGCTGTGCAGAACCGCCCATCATTCCGTTTTGCATTGCACCCATATTTTGCATACCTCCCATTGCAGCCATACCCTGCATTCCGGCATCTCCTCCCATTCCTTGCATTGAAGGATCAGGACCTGCAATCGTAGAGGCTATTTTATCAACAACATCTTCAGAAAGAATCTCCCACAGTTGGTATGAAGAATCATCAAGCTGCACATTATAAGTTACGCTTACAAAGTTACGCTGAGGTAATCTCATCATAGCCTTAGGAACATGTGAAGATTCTGCCGGAGCAGATGAAACACCGGCAAGCCCGGAACGCGCAAGGTAGCTAAGCTCGGTTCCTACATATTGAGCGATTGTCTCACTTATAACCGAAAGGGCCATATCATCTATTTCTACGTTGTCTTCATGATTTACCAAGCTGACTATTTTTTTTGCAAGCTCAGGAGTCATCATAAAGGCATGATCGCCGGTCATAACCCCCGAAAAATCAATGAGGGTAGCGACAGCCATTTCTGATACTTTTCGTAAAAAGGCTTCTCTATCTGAAAGTTCGATAACCGGTTCCGAGATGCTGACAGTTTTACCCGTCATAGACTCCAAATTAGAAGACAGCCCCGGGATATTTTCTTTTGTAAATTGAAGCATGGCCGTTTTTTTGAAAGCAGCCAAATCATCGCCTGCACCTGCAGCAGGATCCGAAGCAATTCCGCCTCCGCCTACTCCAGATAACAAAGCATCTATTTCATCTTGAGAAATTGAACCATCACTCATACAACTCATCTCCTTCCGATGTTAATTCTTCGAATTCATCACCGCTAATATCTTCTATTTTTTCCAAAATCTGAACTGCTAACTTTTTACCCTTTACACCTGGCTGGCAGGAGAATTTAGGCCTGCTTCCTACTGTGAGCTTAAAAGGATCTCCAACTCTTACGTTAGGTAAGCGTACAACATCTCCGGCTCTCAAGTTAAGAACATCCCTGATTGAAACATCCAAGGAGCCTACCTCAGCAACCATATCAACTTCAACCGAAGAAAGTTTGTCCTTAATTGCTGCCGCATATTGCCCCGTCGAAGCCCTTCTAACCGAAGAAAACCAAAACTGTGTCGACAATTTTGAAATAATCGGTTCAAGGGTAATATAAGGAAGACAGATGTTCATCATTCCTTCTTCTTCACCGACCTTAGTTTCCAAGGTTACCAAAAGCACCATTTCAGACGGAGTTACAATCTGAACAAACTGAGGGTTAGTATCTATGTTTCCCAAACGGGGACGTAAATCTACTACGGTTGTCCACGCTTCCCTCATATTTGCAAGGATACGTACGATAACGCCTTCCATAACAGAGCTTTCAATTTCGGTCAACTCCCTCTGAACCTTTGTCCCATGTCCCTTACCACCGAACAAACGATCTATAATCGAAAAGGTAACTGAGGGGTCTATTTCCAAAAGGGCACTGGCCCTTAAAGGATCCATATTTATAATCGCCAATGTTGTCGGCGTAGGTATTGATCTTATAAATTCTTCATACGTAAGCTGTTCTACAGTTGCTACGTGAACATGAGCCATGCTTCGCAGCTGAGCGGAAAGAGAAGTGGTTGTAAGACGGGCAAAGGTTTCATGCATCATCTGTACCGTCCTCATCTGCTCCTTAGAAAATTTATCGGGACGCTTAAAGTCGTAAATTTTTATTTTACGGGTGTCGTTAACGGCACGAAAATCTTCTGTCTCCGTATCTCCTGAGCTTATTGCGGTGAGAAGCTGATCTATTTCATCCTGCGAAAGAACTTCTGTCATGGCTCTCCTTTCCTTTATTGTTCAACAATATCGTATTGCGTGAATCGAACATCCTTTATTTTATTTTTTGTAAGTACATTATCGTTTATTTCGTGTTTTATTTCAATCTTTATTTTTTCTTCCTGTCTTAATTCAGCCGTAGTCTTGCCTTTAAAATAAGAGCGCAAAAAGTCTATTATTTCGACCTTTCTTGCAGAAAGCTCTTGAGGCGTCGACTTATCATTGTTAGTATAGCCTAAGGCGACATCAACTATCAAGGTTGCAGGAATTCTATCTGCCGTATGTACTTTTAAAATACCGATTGCCTGATACCACTGCAAAACGTCCCTTGTTTCACGATATTCTTCAGAAACGGGAGTTATTGACTGATTTTTACCTTTTTTATCCCTTATGTTCATTGTAATAACTACAACGGTAACAACGAATATTATAGCAACCAATACAATAGCAACCCATTTTATCAACATGGTTATAAGACCGCTGCCTCTTTTTTTTGTATCTACAGATGAAGTCATATTTTCCTGAATATCATCGTCATCCATTAAGTCATTATCAGCCATAATTTTCTCCTTACTATTATAATCGGCACATTTTTATTTTTACTAAAAGTGTGCATCATCAAGAATAATTATATCAACACGCCTATTGTAGGCTCTTCCTTCTGCCGTATCATTTGAAAAGATAGGCCTCGTATCTGCGTAGCCTGCTACGGAAAATCTGGATTCTTGAGCTCCGAAGTCCGTAAGGCTGTGTAAAATATTGATTGCCCTTGCAGACGAAAGTTCCCAATTACTTTTCCATACATCCGAATCCGTTACTCCCGAATCGGTATGCCCTTCAACCCTAAATCTATGAGAAGCCAAATCTTGTGAAGATAAAAACTGAGCAAGGTTTAAAAGCGTATCTCTGGATTCTGCAATATTAAGCTCCGCACTTCCGGGGTAAAAGAACACGTCCGATGCCAAACTGATTACCACTCCCCTCTCATCGCTTGTAACTGCAATTTTATTTGTTTTGATTTCGGGAGCGAAAAGAGATACGGCCTTTTTTAAGGCGGTTGCTAGCATTTTTCCTTTTTCCATAGAAGGCATTGAGCTTATGGTGTTACCCAGGTCTGAAAGCCTGCCTGCGGAAACTGAAAGACCGCCTCCTGTCGGATCACCGCTTATTGACGCAGAAAGAGCCAAAAGCTGAGTTACATCAACCTCGGACGGATCAAAAAGCATTACGAAAAAGCAAAGCATCAGAGTAACCATATCTGCATAAGTGGTAAGCCATCCGCTTCCGGCGGCACTGGCTCCTTTTTTCTTTTTCCTTGCCATTTTAATCCTTTAATACTTCCGCCTCAATAGATTTTCTATCGGATGGATTTAAATATGTAACAAGCCTTTGAGCCAAGATTCTCGGGTTATCTCCGGCTTGAATTCCAAGTACACCTTCTATAATCATTTCTTTAGATTTAACTTCCATATTGTTTTGGTACATAAGCTTTGTTGCTATAGGAACCAAAAGCCAGTTCTGCATAAGAGAACCGTAAAAGGTTGTAACAAGAGCCGTAGCCATGTTAGGACCGAGAGCACTTTTATCATCCAAGTTTAACAACATACCGATAAGACCGATAACCGTTCCCAACATACCAAAACCGGGAGCGAGGGTTGCCCAAGCATTTACCAAAGATATCCATGTGTTATGGCGCTCTTCCATTTGATTAAGTTCGTTTTCCATAAGAGAACGGATAGCCTCTCCATCAATACCGTCAACTACATTTCGTAAACCGGAGCGCATAAAGGGATCTTCAAAGTCTTCAATTTCTTCTTCCAAGGCAAGAAGACCTGCACGGCGGCTTTTTTCGGATAGGGCTACAAAACGCTGAACCAGAGCTTTTTCACCGTAATCGGTTACCTTAAAAACTCTTGCAGCAACCTTGAAGATTCCTATCGTATAGGATAAAGGATAGGTTAAAAAAAGACACATGTAGGAGCCGCCCATTGTAATGAACATTGAAGCCGGGTGAACAAGACCTCCGGCCGAACCGCCGAGGATTGCACCGAATGCAACAACTCCTATACCTCCGAATATTCCTATAAACGACGCTATATCCATATCTACCCCTTTTTGCTTCTACTACAATTCATTTTTAAATACGCCGATTTTACGGCGGTACGCGACTATGGACTCCAAAATTTCTTCAGGCGTTTCCTTAATTACATAATACTTTCCTGAAAGCATTTGCAAAGTAACATCGGGATTACACTCTATCGTTTCAATTTGATGAGGATTAATCCAATACTTTGTTCCATTTAGCCGCGTTACCTGTATCATAAAAAATACCCTATATTATACCATACTATCGTTTCAAGTTCAAGACCGTTTCAAGCATTGTATCAGAAGTTTGTATTGTTTTAGCACCTGCCTGAAAGCCTTTTTGAGTAACAATCATGTCTACAAACTGGTCTGTTAAATCTACGTTACTCATTTCGAGGGTTCCGCCGATAAAGTAGCCCTTACCTACGGTTCCCGATGTGGAAACATTGGCAATACCCGAGTTATTGGACTGAACATAGGTGTTTTGTCCCGCTTTTTCAAGGCCGCCCTGATTGGCAAAACCGGCCATAGCTATCTGACCTATTTCCTGCCTTACACCGTTGGAATAAACGCCGGTGATAATACCGCTTTGGTCAATTCTAAAGTTTTCAAGATAACCCAGAGTATATCCGTCCTGTTCATAGGCCTTTGTAGTGCTCTTATCGGAAAACTGAGTAATGGTATTTTTGGAAGTTCCGATTTCGCCTAAGTTTACATCAAATGTATGTCTTGTGGGAGCTCCGGCTTCATCAGGGTTTGCACCCACTACATTATATGAAATTTGAACCAAAACTTGTCCTGCGGGAGCTGTTACGTTTCCTGCAGTGTCGGTAACGGAAGCAAGATGACCGTTATTGTCAAAACGGACTATGAAGCTGTTTTGAACGCCGTCGGTTGTTCCAATGCCTACAGTGGTAGCTGTAGCTTCCGCATTTGTCGGATCAACATTTACGGTTGCCTGCCAAGCATTTACTTCCCCGGGGACTCTGGCAAAATCGATTTGAAGCTCGTGGGCTTCACCGAAGCTGTCGTAGACCTTAAATTCGGTAGACCAAGTAGATTCCAAAATTTGAGCCCGATTTGCTCCTTCGGGCAATTCAGGCAGTCTCTTATCAAGGTTACAAGCATAGTTTACACTTGTGGTTGCCTTTGCATCAAGTTTTTGACCTATAGGAATATTTAAATCTTCCGTCTGGCCCGATGTATTGATTATCCTGAAACCGTCAGCTTCTTCAGCCATCCAGCCCTGGACTCTCATTCCGTTTGCGGGGTTCACCAAGGTTCCTTCTTTATCGATACCGAAGGCCCCTGCCCTTGTGTAAAAAGTTTTTTCTCCGTCTTTAAGAATGAAAAAGCCGTTTCCTTGAATCGCAAGATCGGTGTTGACACCTGTTGTCTGCAAGGCACCCTGTGTAAAGATTGTATCAATGCTTGCGACCATCATACCCAAACCGACTTCTTTGGGGTTTACACCGCCGAGTTCCTCGGTAGGACGGGCTGCACCGCTTAATTGCTGTGAAATTAAGTCTTGAAAGTTTACTCTTCCCCTCTTAAAACCTGTTGTATTTACGTTGGCAACGTTATTTCCGATAACGTCCATTCTTGTTTGGTGATTTTGCATTCCGGTTACACCCGAAAATAATGATCTCATCATAATTATTGCCTCCTAATTGTTATCTGCATAAACTGTTTTAACGGCTGACCAGTTGTACCAGTTTCCGTTTACCATAACTTCCGGATTTATACCGCGTGTTGCGGCTGAAATATAACCGGAAACCTGAGAAGACCCTAGGTCTAAGTCAACTTTTTTGCCGACGGCGTTTACGGCCGATGAGCCTGTCATAAGCTCGTTTAAGGTGGCAAAGTTTTTGTTCATATTGGCCATTTGTTCAAGGGATGAAAATTGAGCCATTTGCCCGATAAATTGAGTGTCTTCCATCGGAGATGTAGGATCTTGATGGGTGAGCTGGGCAATTAAAAGCTGAAGAAATTCGTCTTTTCCAAGTTCCTGCTTCGGAACCCTTGTTTCTGCAAAATTCTGCTTATTTAAGGTGTCAACTTGCAGACCCAAAAGAGCTTTTTCTTCAGGACTCATCTCGGATTTAAAATTCTTCATCATCTCAGCTTGTTCAAAAGCCGTATCTACGGCACTTCTATTAATGTTATTTACTTGCATAAAATACCCCTTTAAGCCAAAAGATCTACAGTTGAACCATAGGCATAACTGTAGGTACTCAAATTATCGGCCGTTTTTTCAAGCTGCCTTAAATCTTGTTCTTGATTTTTATAGGCAAATCCTGCAAAAGATTCAAAATTTTCGGCAAATCCTTCTTGACTTGAAGTTCCCGACCAATCTAAATTAAATTCGGCAAATTCAAAACCGTTTTGTTTAAATTCTTCGGCCAAATTATCCAAATTTTTTTCAAAAGCTTCGTAGGCTTCTTTAGAGGCAACAGTTACTGTTCCCGTAACCCTTTTTCCTTCACTCAGCTCCAAATTGATTTTTACGGCTCCCAAATTTTCAGGTCTTAGATGCAGCCTTATTTCTCCTGCATTATTGTCGCGGAGAACTATTTTTCCGGCTTGTACAAAGTCTGCTGCAGCATCCCTTATTTCTTGAGTCAACATAGCAGAAAAAGTTTGGTTTGTTTTTTGAGCTTCGTTTCCGGTTTGAGTGCTTTGAATATCGCCGCCCTGTGACGCATTTTGAGCCTTTCCGCTAAAATCGATTGCCATATCGACGGAATTGTCCGTTTCAACCCGCGATTCGGAAGCTGTGGTATGGATAGCAGCATCCGCTTGGGCAGAAGGCATTGAGCGTAAGTCTTCTACGGAAATCTTAGGTTTAGTTTTGGAAACCGGCTTTTTGTTTAAATTTTCCTGTGCTGCCTCGGTTTGCGAAGAAAGTTTTTTTGATAAGTCCTTTTTATCGGCCTTGGATAAAAGCCCCAACTTTCCGGCTTGTGCCGCCTTTTCTTCGTCAAGGGACTGAGTCTTTTTCTTGTCTGTCTTGTCTAATTTTTTTAAAGCTTCATCTGAAAGAAGAGAAATAGTTTCATCTTCTTTTACATCTTGCGGCAAAAAGTTCTTAATTTCATCATTAAAATCCTCATTGAGAATTTTAAGTTCCAGCTCAGGCATATTTTTTTGTGCCTGTAAATTTTGGGCTTCGGTATTAGGCTTCTTTAGTAAATTCTTGGAATCTTTTAAATAAGCTTCTTTGGAATTAAGCAGATTTTCAGCATCTATTTTCTTAGACTTAGAGTCATCAGACGATAGTTCCGTATTCTGCCTTCCTGCTTCCTTTTGAAGCGATAAATCCCTGATTTCGGCTTCCCTAAGACGGGCATCCTCAAATCGGGCTTCATCAGTCTCCTTGCTTCCATCCTTGGCGGCGGCAATCATCTTTTTGATCATTGCCAGGAATGAATCTCCGTTTCTTACAGGTTCCGCATCAGCTCTTTTAATGTCCTTAGGGTCTTCTCTCTCCGGCTCTTTTACCGGCAAAGCCTGCATACGAACATCAAGTGCTTGCATATGAACCTCCATAAAAACTTTTTGCAGGAAATATCAATTTCCGAAAA
>CAJPPE010000066.1 GCA_905372345.1 uncultured Treponema sp.
AAAAAATAAAGAAAATGCTTAAATCTTATCTGATTTTAATTACTGTCTTATGTTTCTCCGGTTTGTTTCTTTGTTAAGCTTGTTTTTCGGTTACGAAAGACCGGTTAACTTTTTAATCTCGTCATTTTTAATGCGGGAAATATTAGACTTGCCTACGTCTTTTAGGAGGATCTCATGGCAAAGGAAAAATTTAACAGAACGAAAGTTCACATGAATGTTGGTACCATCGGTCACGTTGACCATGGTAAGACCACTCTTTCGGCAGCGATCACTACGTATTGTGCAAAGAAGTATGGTGATAAGCTTCTAAAATATGACGAGATCGACAATGCTCCGGAAGAAAAAGAGCGCGGTATTACTATCAATACCCGACACTTGGAATATCAGTCCGATAAGAGACACTATGCACACATCGACTGCCCCGGCCACGCTGACTATGTTAAAAACATGATCACCGGTGCTGCTCAGATGGACGGTGCTATTCTCGTTGTTTCCGCTCCGGACTCGGTTATGCCTCAGACAAAAGAACACTTGCTTCTCGCCCGTCAGGTAGGTGTACCTTCAATCATCGTCTTCCTTAATAAGGTTGACCTTGTTGATGATCCCGAACTTGTAGATTTGGTAGAAGAAGAAGTTCGTGAAACTTTGGCATCTTACGGCTTCCCTGAGGATACTCCCATTATCAAGGGTTCTGCATTTAAGGCTTTACAGGACGGTGCTTCCGCAGAGGATACGGCTTGTATCGAAGAATTGCTTCAGACAATGGACAGTTACTTCAAAGATCCTGTCCGCGATTCGGATAAACCCTTCCTTCTCCCCATTGAAGATATCTTTACAATTCAGGGCCGCGGTACCGTTGTTACAGGAAGAATCGAGCGCGGTATTATCAAGATGAACGAAGAAGTTGAAATTGTAGGTATTAAGCCCACAAAGAAAACCGTTGTTACTGGTATCGAAATGTTCAACAAGCTTCTTGATGAAGGTGAAGCGGGAGACAACGTAGGCCTTCTCTTGAGAGGTATTGAAAAGAAAGAAGTTGAACGCGGACAGGTTCTTGCCAAGCCCGGTTCAATTCATCCTCACACCAAATTTGAAGCTCAGATTTATGTTCTTTCAAAAGAAGAAGGCGGACGACACAGTCCTTTCTTCTCAGGTTACAGACCTCAGTTCTATTTTAGAACTACCGACATTACTGGAACTGTAAACCTTCCTGAAGGAACAGACATGGTTAAGCCCGGCGATAATACAAAGATTCTCGGTGAACTTATTCACCCCATAGCTATGGATCAAGGTCTTAAACTCGCTATTCGCGAAGGCGGACGAACTATTGCTTCGGGTCAGGTAACTAACATTATCGAATAAATGATGCAAAAAAAACGGCGCTTGCTCTTTTTGTAAGTGCCGTTTGCATCTCTTCGGAGGAAATGATGACAAAGGAAAAGATTCGCGTAAAGCTTCGCGGATTCGATGTAGAGTTGGTTGATCAGAGTTCAAAGGCCATTGTACAGGCTGTTCAAAAAGCAGGTGCAAAGGTTTGCGGTCCTATCCCGCTTCCCACTCGGATTAACAAGTTTACGGTGCTTCGCTCGCCTCACGTAAATAAAAAGTCGCGTGAGCAGTTTGAAATGCGGACACACAAAAGGTTAATCGATATTATCGAACCTTCGGCAGAAGTTATGAATGCTTTATTGGCATTGGAGCTTTCAGCCGGTGTTGATGTAGAAATTAAACAATAAGATTTAATCAAATCAATGGTAGACGGCCTTTAATCAGGGGTGCGTACCTTAGGAGAATTTAAATGATTGGACTGATTGGAAAAAAAATCGGCATGACCCAAATCTTCAATGAAGTCGGTCACCTTATGCCGGTTACGGTTATTCAGGTAGAACCCAATACCGTTGTTGCACTAAAGGACAAGGAAAAGTTCGGATACTCTTCAGTAGTGCTCGGTTTGGGTGAACTCAAAGAAAAGCACACCAGCAAACCCTATGCAGGACAGTTCAGCGGAGACATCAAACCTTTAAAACTTTTAAAGGAATTCCGTGACTTTGACAAAGAAGTTGCAGTAGGTGATAAGCTCGGTGTAGAGGCTTTTGAAAAGGTTTCGTATTTAGACATTACGGCAATTTCAAAAGGTAAAGGTTTTCAGGGTGTTATGAAGCGATGGGGCTATGGAGGCGGTAGAGCAAGCCATGGTTCTAAGTTCCACCGTGAAGCAGGTTCGACGGGACACTGTACAACTCCGGGTCGTTCTTTTAAAAATACGACAATGCCCGGAAGAATGGGTTTTGACAAGGTTACCGTTCAAAATTTGCAAATCGTAAAGATTGATCCTGAATTGGGTGTTATAATGGTTCGCGGTTCTGTTCCGGGTAAAAAGGATGCAACTGTATTCTTAAAATCCGCAGTAAAGCGGGCTAAATAAGGACGGTAGAAGACATGGAAAAGAAAGTCTATTCAGTCGATGGTAAAGAATTGAGGACAATTAATCTTGATGACAAGGTGTTCGGTCTTCCCGTAAATGATGATGTTATTTACTACGCCATCAATAATGAACTAGCCAATAAACGAGTCGGAACGGCTTGTACAAAGGGCAGAGCTGAGGTTCACGGTTCAAATGCCAAGCCTTACAGCCAAAAAGGTACAGGACGAGCACGACGCGGTGATAAAAAATCCCCTCTTTTAGTCGGAGGCGGAACTATTTTTGGACCTAAACCGAGAGATTTCAGCTATTCTATGCCTAAAAAAGCAAAAAGATTGGCTATGAAGTCAATTTTGAGCCTTAAAGCTCAAAACGACAGGTTAGTGGTTGTAGAAGATTTTACGGTAGAAAGCGGAAAAACCCGCGACCTTGTAAAGATTTTAAATAACTTTGCAAAGGGCGAGCGCGCTGTTATTATTCTAAAGGATGATGATTCTTTGGTAAAAAGAGCAGGACGCAATATTCCGCATCTTTCATTCTTGGCATATAACCGCCTTCGAGCTCACGATTTATTCTACGGCCGAAAAGTTATCATGCTTGAATCTGCCGCAAAAAATCTTTCTGAATTTTACGGATGTAAGGAGGCCGAATAATAATGGAATACAATGATATACTTATCGCGCCTGTTCTTACGGAAAAAAGCACAGAACTTCGCGAGCAGGGCAAATATGTTTTCAAAGTAGCGCCTAAGGCTACCAAGATTCAGATAAAGGAAGCAGTACGAAGATTGTTCAATGTAAAAGTTACCGATTGTACTGTTGTTAATGTTCGAGGAAAGACTAAACGTCTCCGCTACAAGGAAGGTAAAACTTCATCTTGGAAAAAGGCAACCGTAAAGCTTGCTAAGGGCGAGACAATTAAGATTTTTGAAGGTGCGTAAGCCTTAATGTGCTTATGCTAAGGGGATAGCAAAATGGCTCTAAAAGAATATAAGCCGATGACGCCCGGATTGCGCGGACGAATTGATTTGCGAAAAGATGAAATTACAGCTCAAAAGCCTGAAAAGTCTTTGACTACAGGCAAAAAGAACAGAGCGGGACGCGATTCAAGAGGACGCATTTCAGTTCGAGGCCAAGGCGGCGGACATAAACAGAAATACCGACAAATCGATTTTAAGCGAAACAAATATGGTATTCCGGGCACTGTAAGGACAATCGAGTATGATCCTAACCGCAGTGCAAATATTGCATTGATTTTTTACGCTGACGGAGAAAAACGATACATCATCGCTCCCAAGGGCTTAAAAATCGGTCAAAAGATTATGAGCGGCGAAATGGCTACATTGGATGTTGCAAATGCTCTTCCTTTGGAAGCAATTCCCGTCGGCTTTACCGTGCATAATATTGAGCTTACAATCGGAAGAGGCGGACAAATGGCGCGTTCGGCAGGTGCCGGCGCATTGGTTGCTGCAAAAGAAGGCGAATATGTTACCATAAGATTGCCTTCCGGAGAAACTCGCTTGGTAAACAAAAAATGTTATGCAACAATAGGCGAAGTCGGCAATGAAGATCACATGAATACAAGTCTTGGCAAAGCCGGTCGATCAAGATGGCTTGGAATCAGACCCACCGTTCGCGGTATGGCTATGAACCCGATTGATCACCCCCTCGGCGGTGGTGAAGGACGAGGAAAGGGAAGACATCCCGTTACTCCTTGGGGACAGCCTTGTAAGGGTTATAAGACCCGCAAGAAGCGCAATCCTTCGGATAGCTTCATTGTCTCAAGACGAAAGAAGAAGAAGTAGGGGGTTGCAAAAGTGTCAAGATCAGTTAAAAAAGGACCTTTTATTGCAAAGAGTCTTTTTAAGAATGTAAACGAGATGAACAGATCGGGCAAAAAAAAGCCGATTAAGACTTATTCCCGCTGTTCTACAATTATACCTGAAATGGTCGGTAACACTATTTCGGTACATAACGGCAAGACGTGGATTCCGGTTTATATAACCGAGAATCTTGTTGGACATAAACTTGGAGAGTTTGCTCCCACGCGTACATTCCGCAAACATGCAAACTCTGACAAGAAGGTTGGAAAATAGGTGAATGAAGATGACTGAAAGAACAGGATATCGAGCAACAACGAAATTTCTTATTGCATCACCTACCAAGGTAAGGCCGGTGGCAAACGTCGTAAAGAACAAGCCTTATCCGGAAGCAATGGCTATTTTGGAAAATATGCCTCAAAAGGGAGCCGTCTTAATTTCTCAGACTATGAAATCGGCTGCCTCAAATGCTCTTTACAAAAATAAGCAGCTTGATGAAGACATGCTCTTTGTTAAGGAAATTATGATTGACGAAGGGCCTAGGCTAAAAAGAATTTGGTGTCGCGGCAAGGGCCGTGCGGACATGCTCTTAAAGCGCATGTGTCATATCACAGTTGTCGTTGACGAGAGAGCAGGAGAGTAGATATGGGACAGAAAGTAAACCCTACAGGATTAAGACTTGGTATAAACAAAACTTGGTCGTCTCGCTGGTATGCAGGCCCCCGAAATTATGCCGACTTGTTGCTTGAAGATTTAAAGATTCGAGCTATGATTCAGGAAATTCCTGAATGTAAAAATGCCGACATTGCCGAAGTTGAAATCATCCGTCATCCCCAAAGGATTACGATTATGATTCACACGGCTCGTCCCGGCGTTATAATCGGTGTAAAAGGTGCCAATATCGAAAATATCGGAGCCATTATACAGAAAAAGCTCGGCAAAAAAGTGCAAATCAAAATTAAGGAAGTAAAGCGAGCCGAATTGAGAGCTGCTTTAGTTGCTCAAAACGTTGCACGCCAGCTTGCCGGAAGAGCTTCTTTCCGAAAGGTATTAAAACAGGCTTGTTTTAATACGATGAGGTCCGGTGCTCAAGGTATAAAGATTAGAATTTCAGGACGCTTAGGCGGTGCTGAAATGTCGCGAACCGAAGAAATGAAGGAAGGACGCGTTCCTCTTCACACACTTCGGGCAGATATAGACTACGGTTTTGCTGAAGCGGATACAACCTATGGAAAGATAGGTGTTAAGGTATGGCTTTACAGCGGAATGATGTTTGGCGGAGAACAAAAAGAAGATGCCGGTGCCTTGCTCAAAAAGCAAAGAAGACCCCGCTCTGAAAAGCCCGCTCAAGAAGGGAGGCAATAATTATGTTTAGTCCCAAACGTGTAAAACATAGAAAGGTTCAGCGCGGTAGAATCAAGGGCGAAGCTACTCGATGCAATAACATCGATTTCGGTGATTACGCCTTAGTTTCTCTTGAGCCTTTTTTGCTTACAAACAGACAGATTGAAGCTGCCCGTGTTGCTTTGAATCGTAAGATTAAGCGAGGCGGAAAATTATGGATTCGAGTTTTTCCGGATAAACCCTATTCAAAGAAACCCGCTGAAGTTCGAATGGGCGGCGGAAAAGGCGCCCCCGAATACTGGGTAGCGGTTGTAAAACCCGGAACTATTATTTTTGAATTAGCCGGCGTTGATAAAAATTTGGCCGAACAGGCTATGACCTTGGCAGGAAGCAAACTTCCCTTTAAGACAAGGTTTGCCGAGCAGATTCAGGCCGACTAAGGAGCGTTTAAAATGAAAAAGAAGTCAAAATACAGAGAAATGTCGTATAAAGAACTTGTTTCAAAACGCAATGATCTAAAGCAAAAATACATGGATTTGAGATTTCAAGCTGTGGTAGGCCATTTGGATAACCCTCTTGAAAAGAGAAGCATGCGTCGTGAAATAGCGATGTTAAATACTTTCATCCGCCAAAAAGAATTGGCCGGTGAAAGCGGAAATTAGGAGCTAACCCGTGGAAACAACAGAAAATACAAAAAAAATCGGGAAGCGCGAGTTTGTCGGAATCGTAACAAGCGACAAGATGAATAAAACCATCGTCGTTGAAGTCCGAACTAAAAAGCTTCATAAGCTTTACAAAAAATACGTATCGAGCAGTAAAAAATACAAGGCTCACGATGAAGAGAATACGGCTCACATCGGCGATACCGTAAGAATTGTAGAGCATAAGCCCATCAGTAAGGATAAGGCTTGGATGCTTACTGAAGTTATTGAGCGGGCTAAGTAAGGCAAGGAGTTAAGGTAAATGATACAGGTTGAAACAAGATTAAACGTTGCCGATAACTCAGGCGCTAAACTCGTCGAATGTATTAAGGTTATCGGCGGATCAAAACGCAGATACGCAGGTATTGGGGATATAATCGTTGTGGCAGTAAAAGAAGCCTTGCCGACATCGGTTATTAAAAAGGGTACGGTAGAAAAAGCCGTTATTGTGCGTGTTTCAAAAGAATACCGCCGTCCCGACGGAACTTATATTCGCTTTGACGATAACGCTTGCGTAATCGTTGACGATAATAAAAACCCTAAGGGAAAACGTATTTTCGGCCCTGTAGCCAGAGAGCTTCGTGATCATGATTACATGAAGATAGTTTCTCTTGCTCCGGAAGTTCTTTAAGGAGAGTTTATGGCAGGAAAGATGAAAATTCACCGCAATGATAATGTTGAAATTATTGCAGGTAAGGAAAGGGGCAAGCGGGGCGAAGTCGTAAAGGTCTTGCAGGAAGATAACAAGGTTATCGTCGGCGGGCTTAATATGATAAAAAAAGCCATGCGCAAAAGAAGCCAGCAGGATCAGGGCGGAATTGTAGAAATTGAAGCTCCGATATCTGCATCCAATGTTATGATTATATGCAAAAAATGCGGAAAAACCCGTATTGCATATGAAATAAAGGACGGCAAAAAAACAAGAATTTGCCGTAAGTGTGGAGAAGCGTTATAATGAGTAATTACGTACCTCGGCTTAAGAAAGTCTATACAGAACAAATCATGCCCGAGCTTAAAAAGGAATTTAACTACAGTTCCGTTATGCAAATTCCTCGGCTTAAAAAAGTCGTAGTAAGCATGGGCGTTGGTGTAGCTCTCACGAATAGGAAACTACTTGATGCTGCAGTAACTGACCTTGAAACAATCACCGGTCAAAAAGCTGTGAAAACAAAGGCAAGAAAGAGTATAGCAAACTTTAAACTTCGTGAGGGAAATGAGATTGGGGCAATGGTAACTTTGCGCGGTGCTAGAATGTATGAATTCTTAGACCGCTTTATCAATGTTGCTTTGCCGCGTGTTAAGGATTTCCGCGGAGTTAACCCGAACGGTTTTGACGGTCGCGGAAACTATTCAGTGGGTATTACCGAGCAGATCATCTTCCCCGAAATCGACTTCGACAAGATCGAACGCATTTCAGGATTGAATGTGAGCGTAGTAACTTCTGCCGAGACTGATCAAGAGGCAAGATCGCTTCTTGCAAAGTTTGGTATGCCCTTTAGGAAGTAAGAGAGGATTTCATGGCTACA
>CAJPPE010000067.1 GCA_905372345.1 uncultured Treponema sp.
AGAAAAAATAGAAAGAGTAAATGCTTCTGCTGCGACAATCGCAAATCATTTTGACAATATTTCGAATATGGTAGAAAAAACAAAAACAATGGAACATACTATTATGGACGCAATGGAAGATCAAAATGAAGGCAATAAAAAAATCTTGCAAACAATAGATATAATAAACAATGCAGCCCATGAAGTACAAAATATATCCCATGAAATGCTTATGGGCAGCAATATCGTTTCGGAAGAAATGGGTAAATTGGCAAATATGACAGATAATATTGCAAGCAGCATGAATGAAATGGCTTCAGGAGCGTTACAAATAAATACGGCTGTTCAAGATGTAAACAATATAAGCCAAAAGAACAAGCAATGTATAGAAGACCTCTCAAATGAGATACGAAAGTTTAAGGTAGAATAAAACCCATTAAAACAAATTTCCTTTTCTGCCGATAATGAACTGATATGAACTCGATAAAACTACCGCAGACAATTCAGATAGGCGGCAAAGGACAGGTTAAAAAACTTACTCTAGGAGGCACTTCACCGATTTTGCTTCAAACTATGTGGAAAGAAAGCCTATTGGGAGCTGATCTCCTTTCTATTGTAACAAGCTTAAATGAATTGAAACAATTAGGCTGCGATATCGTGAGGTTTGCAGTTCCCGACATGGATTCTGCGGAGCAATTTGTCAAGCTCACCCGATTAACGGAGATGCCCCTCGTAGCCGATATCCATTTCGACTATAAACTGGCCCTGCGGTGCATGGACGGGGATACGGCAAAAATACGCATAAATCCCGGAAATATCGGTTCAAAAGAAAAAACGGAAGAAGTTATACGCAAGGCAAAGGATACGGGAACTGCTATCCGAATAGGGGTCAATTCGGGCTCTCTGCCTTCCGATCTAAAAAAGAAAATAGAAGAGGCAAATGCAAAAAGAAACTTAAGCGGCGACAAAAAGGCCTTAGATGATGAAATTTCCATTTTGAGGGCAGATGCTTTAACCGAGGCGGCGGCAAGAGAACTGGAAATTTTCGAAAAAGCCGATTTTAAAGATGCCGTAGTTTCTATGAAGGCCTCCGATGTGCGGGAAACGGTCATGGCAAACGAAATCTTTGCTAAAAAATTCTATAATCCCCTTCATTTAGGAGTTACGGAAGCAGGCCCCCTTATTCAAGGTATCGTAAAAAGCACAATAGCCTTTTACCGGCTTTTGGAACAAAACATAGGAAGCACCATAAGAGTAAGCCTTTCCGATTCTTGCGAAAATGAAGTTATAGCCGGAAGAGAAATATTAACCGAATGCGGTAAAAGGCAAGGCGGTATAAGGCTCATATCCTGCCCGCGATGCGGTAGAAAGGGCTTTGATGTTCAAGCCTTTGTAAAACGATGGCAGACAAAACTTTTATCCGAAAAGAAGGACATAAGCATTGCCGTTATGGGCTGCGTAGTCAACGGCCCCGGAGAAGGCAAGCATGCAGACCTTGGAATTACCGGAGCAGAAGACTCCGTTATAATATTTAAACACGGAGCAATTACCAAACGCTTGGATTTAAAAAAATTAACCGAAGAAGAAAAAATTGAGGCAGTAGATAAAGCCTTTATAGAGGAGCTTCAAAGTCTATGAAAAAACAATTAAAAATTATTTTTATTGTACTATCTATTTTTTATTTTTACTCAAACCTTTTTTGTTTGGACACTATTGATGAAAAAGAACGGCCTTGGCATCTTTTAGAACAAGCAAAAATTCAAATGGAAAAAGGAGAGTTCGGCCTGGCCCTCCACTTAACAAATAAGGCAAGGGATATTCATAAAGAACAAATGGAAGCAAAATATTCTTATATGTTCAATGCCTTAAAACCGAAAAGGGTAAAACTCGCAGGAGACAATATTTCGGAAGTCTATGCAATTTTAAATAAAAGAGAAGACCACGATGCTTGTAAAATTTTAGATGAAATCTTTTTAACTCATCCGCCCGTATTTTTTGATAAGTCTATTTCAAAATTAATGTCATGGCTCGAAAAACGCAAGGCCTTCCCTGAAACGGATTATTTGACAGGCCGAATTTATTTTGCAGAAGGAGATTATGAGCAAGCCATGCACTATTATAAGGAAGCATGGAATTCCCACAATTTCTTGGAAATACCCGATGAAAGGTTCAATATAATTTACGCACTTGCCGACACATCAAAACTTTTGCGCAAATACGATGAACAGGAAAAATACCTCTTGCTTGTTTTAACCGAAGACCCCATATACGGAACTACAAATTTGGAAAGTGATGCTCTTCAAGCTATGATTAAAACAATAAGCTCCGAAAAAACAACCGAAAAATTCTTTTTGCTGTACCGAAACCGTAATCCGATAGCCTTAAAAGCCTACATGGATTTAACGGATATATATATGGAAGCGGGAAAAAACAGAAGAGCTCTTGCAACCGCTGTTTTAGCTTCCATAATAACTATAACGAACCTTGATGACCTTATCTCAAAAGACAATTACACTTATGAATACACCAACCTTTCCGACCTGCTCCATAGACTCAATAGAAAACAAGAAGTTATATTGTGGGCCGAAAAACAAAACTTTTGGAGAGCTTTTATGAATCTTGCAGATTGCCTTTCAAATAACGGTAATACGGAACAAGCTTCTTATCTCTATTCAAAACTGGCAGAATCAATTCCTTCGATTAAATATGCCCAAGAAGCTATATATAAAAAAGAGCAAATGATAAAAAATAAATAAAAGCATACCTGCATCTTTATTGCTGATAAGGCGGCCTATACTCTCCGTTGTGTTTTAGTTCCTTAAAAAGACTTATAACTATCAGTATTATTATAATTCCTAAAGGAAAGGCGGCTATAATCGAAAGACTTTGAAGCTGATTTAAATTCGTTCCCACAAGGATTAAAGCTGCAGGAAGCATTACAAAGACTACAGCCCAAAATGCCCTAAGGCCCTTTTTAGGCTCGCTATGCTTTTCCAAATTCTTTTGAGAATAAGAAGCTATTACAAGAGTAATTGCATCAAAGGTACTCGAATAAAAGGCTATCATCGTAATTATTAAAATACCCAAAACAATTTTTGCGTAAGGAAGGGTGTTAAGAATTTGCAAGATAACTTGAGAAGCATCCGTTTCCTTTATTGCTGAAGCTGCATCAAATATTCCGTGAGCCTGTAAATGGAGGCCGTAATTTCCAAGGATTATAAAAGAACAATAAGTCCCCGCTATACCGCAAATAAGACCGCCGATTATAGTATTCTTTATTGTGCGGCCTTCCGAAATTTTTCCTATAAAAAAAGGCGTTGCAACAAACCATGCTATCCAATAAGCCCAATAAAATATTGTCCAGTTTTGAGGGAAGCCGGCCCCGCCTTCTCCGGAAATACGCAATGGATCCATCCATGTGGACATGCCGAAAAAGTTTTGAATAACCTTGCCGATACCGGTTATGCTTGTTTCGATTATGTAGATTTTGGGTGAGGCTATAAATACAAGACCTATAAGAACACAAAAAGAAACAACCGAAATCTTTGCAAGCTGAGAAATCCCCTTTAAGCCCAATAAAACGGCGGCCGTGTAGACGGCAGCTATTATCAGAAGAATGGCAAGAGTCAAAATCTTCCCTTGGGGAATTCCAAAAATAGTAGAAACAGCCAAAGACAAAAGAGGAGTTGCAAGCGAAAATGTTGTAGCAGTTCCTGCCAATAAGCCTATTACCGAAAAAACGTCAATCATCTTTCCTACAGGACCGTCAATCTTGTCTCCAAAAATAGGACGGCAGCTTTCGGACAGTTTTTGCTTTGTTCTCCCCTTTACATGAAGCATATAAGCAAAGGCTACGGCAGGCACTATATGAAAAGCCCACGGCGTTATGCCCCAATGGAATAGAGGATAGGCCGAGGCCCAATCCTGCCTTTCCGCCAGTGAAAGAGAAGACAGCCCGAAGGGATTTTCACCAAAATAATATGCCCACTCTATAAGCGACCAGTAAAGAATATCGGCTGCCATAGTCGAGGTAAAAATCATAGAACCCCATGCAAAATTCCCGTAACGCGGTTTTTCAAGATTACCCAGCTTTACAGTGCCGAAGCGGGAAAAGGCCAAACCTATAGCGGTAAAAACAAGGCCCAAACCGAGCAAAATATAGAAAAAACCCAGCTTATTTACAAAAACAGACCAAAGGGCATCAACTACCTTCATCGATTCTACCGGAAAAAAAAGAACCAAACCCGTCAAGCAGATTATTACTGCAAGGGGCAATACGGTTATAAGCCAGTCAATTTCATTTTTATCTTTTAATTCAAGTTCCTTTACGCCCAATTCATCTTCAGTGTTCATCATCAATTACCTCCTCCTATAAAAACTTTTACCTTTTTATAATAATCCTTTGCATACCGGTACATCTTTAAACCGTAATCTCCAAAGCTTACCCCCAAGGCTTCCTTATAACAAGTCCAAAGAGCCCATAAAAAACCTGAAAGAGCAACATAACAATAAATACGCAGCCTTTCATCTTTTTCGGGCTTTCTTTGAAAATAAAGCTCCATCAAATTTTCAAGTTCGGTATTGTCATAGTAGGCATATATGGCAAACATTGCTATATCTATAAGGGGATCACACATAGCGGCATACTCCCAGTCAATTAAATGCACATCATCACCGCTAATTATAAAATTGTCGGGAACAAGGTCTATATGACATAAAACACCGGGCTTTTCCATATTTTCGATTATTTCCAAAAGCTCATTCATCAAAAGCCTGACCTCGCGGTAATCATGATAGAAGATACCGTTTTTTTCGTTTGCAATTTTTTCGTAATAGTCCATACGTTCACGAAGATTAAAAGAGTGATCAACCTTTAAGCCGGACTCATGCAGACGGCGGGCAACCTTAATACATTTTTTTAAGTCTTCAGGATTGCGGGCCTCCGCAGTATGGGAGTTAGGAATAAACTTGCTAATCTTCACCCCGTTTTCAGGGTCAAAGTAAATAATAGAATCGCTCAAATGTAAAGGAGAAACAGCCTTATAGACCTCATATTCTTCTTTTCTGTTTATAAGGGCTTCGGTTCCCTCTCCAGGTATTCTAAAAATATATTTTTCACCTTCAAATTCGAACAAAAAAGATTTGTTTGTCATTCCGAATTTAAGAGGTTTTAGATTTGTAATACTATGTTCAGGACGTTTAAATACATCCGATATAAGCTCAAGCCATTTGTCATGGGATGAAATAAGATAAGATGAATCAAAGAGACGAATTTCGTCAAGGGATTCGAATTCATATACCTGATGCTCTCCCTGCTTGTTGGCAAACATGGTTAGCTCTTTTATATTTCTCATATAGACATCTTCCCAGTACCAATCATCCGTATCATCTCTTTTATAGGCTTCTTCAATCAAGGGGCGAATCTTATCGGAAAACCCTTTTGAAAAATAAACAGGGCCGTACATAACCCAGCCGTTTCGCCCTCCGACCTTTACATCCATAATTTTATCATGCAGGCCTAACTTTAATATCCACTCCTTTGTTTTACCGGTTACTTTCACGGCCGAATACCATGAATCATACTCATGGGAATGGTACATATTTTCCCTAAGCCAATTATCGCTCGAAAGAATATAGGTGCTTTTAAGCTCTTCTCTTACATGGTAAAGGGTGGAAAGGTTGTTTTTATTTTTAAAGTCGGGATTATATACAAATTTTACACCATACTTATCTATCAGATATTCAAAGGTTTCCTTTAAATAGCCTACGACTATAGTTATATCGTTAATACCGGCCGCTTTCAGCTGTTCAATTTGCCTTTCAATCATCCTTTCGCCGAACACTTCCAACAATCCCTTAGGTGTTGCATAGGTTAAAGGAACAAAACGCGAGCCGAAACCGGCAGCCATAATAATAGCATTATCCACCTTGCACTCTTCAAAGGCAGTTAAAGCCTTTTCGGTAAGCCGTTTTTTCCCAAAAGGCGGAACACCCTCGGTATATAAAAAACCGTCATGTTCCATATCGAATAAAATTTTATTTACATAAGCCAAGGATATTTTTAACTGTTTTGCAATATCTCTTTGCGGAATATCCTTATCTTTTTGCATGAGTTTTATAATCTGAAAGTATCTTCTCTTCATAAACATACATTATACAAAAATAATGTTCAAAGTCAAGCTATTTTACATAAAAAAGTGAACATTATAAATATTTAAGAAAAACTTTTAATTCACATAAATATAGAAAATTTTTCATTATAAGTATCTTGACAATCTAATAGTTTTGATTGTATAGTTAAACATCTTGCTTTTAACAAGTTTATATCGCTATATGCGTAAAAGGAGTGTAATCGCACTATGGAACAATTTTTACAAAATCTTACTAGCCTGGTTTCTTCGGCTAATGGGTTTATTTGGGGAGTTTACTTCCTCATTCCGCTTCTATGCGGTACCGGTTTGTTCTTTACAATCCGATTAGGAGGAGTACAGTTTACAAAATTCGGAGCCGGTTGGAAACGCCTTTTCAGCAACTTTTCATTGAGCGGAAAAGAAGCCGGAAAGCACGGAATGAGCTCTTTCCAAGCTGTTGCTACAGCTATTGCCGCACAGGTAGGTACCGGAAACCTTGTAGGTGCCATGACAGCCCTCATCATGGGAGGTCCCGGAGCTATTTTCTGGATGTGGCTTGCAGCCCTTGCCGGTATGGCAACAAACTTTGCTGAAGCCTCTATCGCTCAAATTTACAAGACAAAGGATGATTCTGGACAAACTGTAGGAGGCCCCGCATACTATATTTCCGAAGGTTTAAAAGGAAAATGCGGAGAAGGCTTTGCAAAATTCCTTGCAGCTTTCTTTGCAATAGCAATCATCCTCGCCCTCGGATTTATGGGTAACATGGTTCAAGCTAACTCAATTTCGGATGCCTTCCAAAATGCTTTCCATATTCCTACATGGGTAACGGGTGCAGTTCTTGCAGTAATCGCCGGCATTATCTTCATGGGAGGAGTTAAGCGAATTGCTTCGGTTACCGAAAAAGTAGTTCCCATAATGGCTATCGTTTACATCGCAGTAGGTCTTATAGTTGTTATCATCAATGCTGCTCAGATACCCGAAATGTTTGCTATGATCTTTAAGGGAGCATTTAATCCCAAGGCTGTTTGGGGCGGAGCTCTCGGTTTTGGAATGGGACGAGCCGTACGCTACGGTGTTGCCCGAGGTCTTTTCTCTAACGAAGCAGGTATGGGTTCTACACCTCATGCCCACGCCGTTGCAGATGTAAAACACCCCGTCGAACAGGGCGTTTTAGGTATTGTTGCCGTATTTATCGATACATTCATCGTTTTAAACGTTACGGTATTTACCGTTTTGAGCTCAGGAGTTGTACAATTTGAAGGAAGCGAGCCCACAATGAAGGGAATTAAGCTCGTTCAAGAGGCTTTCTCACAGCACTTGTTCGGTTCCACATTCGGCTATCTTTTTATTGCCGTCTGTCTTCTCTTCTTCGCTTTTTCAACGATTATCGGCTGGTACTACTTCGGAGAAACAAACATCAGATACTTATTTGGAACAAAGGGCCTTATTCCCTATCAGCTCCTCGTAATTATCTTCATCTTTGTAGGAAGCTTACTTAAGATTGACTTGGTTTGGGAATTAACAGACTTCTTTAACGGAATTATGGTTATACCGAACCTTATAGCCTTGCTATTCTTAAGCGGAACTGTTGCTAAGATCTTAAAAGATTATAACAAGGGTCTCCCCTATGACGCAAGTCAGTATAAATAAGCACTAAAAAGGGCAGCTTAAGCTGCCCTTTTTAG